>JBKHFD010000083.1:0-7662 GCA_046540355.1 Desulfobacterales bacterium | reverse complement strand
GGCGCCAGTACCTGCAGTCCATGGGCATGGGGCTGATCAACCCCTGCCTTTACTATCTGATTCTGTTTGCCGCATACGACCGCCTGCCTGCTCAGGAGGCTCAGCCGCTGAACTACACCTGGGCCCTGGTGCTGGCCTACATGTCTGTTCCTTTCCTCGGCCAGCGTCTCAGGACAACCGACATCCTGGCCGGCTTGGTGTGCTACAGCGGCGTTGTTGTGATTTCCACCAGGGGGGATCTGGTTTCACTTACATTTTCAGATCCCGCAGGGGTTGCACTGGCCCTGGGCAGTACCCTGGTATGGGCGTCTTACTGGATTCTTGCCACCCGTGATCAGCGCGACCCGGTGGCTGGCCTGCTGCTGAATTTTTTTTTCGGCCTCCCGGTGCTGGCTGTTTTGTGCGGCCTTACAGACGGATTTGACATAGGGCTGGGCCCCGGCGCGGCCGGGGGGATATACGTCGGGGTGTTTGAAATGGGTCTGGCATTCGTTCTCTGGCTGCATGCCATGAAAAAGGCGGAAAACACTTCCATGGTAAGCAACCTGATTTTTATCTCGCCGTTTCTGTCACTTGTGTTTATTTACTTTATCCTCGGAGAGGTCATAGCGGCATCCACCTATGTAGGCCTGGTAATGATAATAGCAGGGCTGTGGCTCCAGCAGAAAGGAGCTCAGCGCGCCGGGCCTGCGGTTGAAAAAACCGCTTAACACCCTTCAGTACTTGTTCGGACCCGTTGATTTGCCGGGCGATTTTCGTGTAACGCTTGTCATAATGATTTGGGAACGATGAGTTGTTATAAAGTGATTTTATGCACTCAAACCTCTTTGGGTTTCCTCGGCGGGAATGCAGGTAATTGGCCCGGAGGAAAATAAGGCCCGGATAATGTATCGGGCCAGGTTCTCTATGCCTCCTTCATTGCCCGGCCAGAGGGTTTTGCCGCAATAGACATTGAGTCCGCTGTGATGCCGGCATATCATGTTGTTGATGATAAAATAGGTGATCATGCCTTTCGGATATACTTTCGAAGATGACGCAGTCATACACCAAATAGCCAGGAAAGCAAGAGTGAGCGCCGATGCTGTGAAGGGGCGGGAGCACATGATCGGAAGCTTGGATTCAAAGGTGGCAACCTCGGTTGTGAGCAGAAACTATATAGACAGGCTCACAGGCGAAGATATAGGCTATATAGACGATAATTCCTACGTTGAAATTCTTAAAAAAGTGATCTTCGAATTTGCAAAAAAGGACCGTGTACAGTTCCTGAAGGAAAATTACGGTTTATCAGAAAAAAGAGCCAAAAAAGAAGTCGAGGAGGGAGACAAACGAAGAGACAGCCTTTATAGAATGCTTACAAACCGAAATTATGAGGACCCCATGCTTTATAACCTCATTATTAACACGAGCCGGATAGACATCGACAAGGCGGTTGATATGGTCTGTCGCCTGGTAGAGTAGTGTTCATCCCAAAGTAATTTACCATTAATACCGTTACCGGCAGTGGGGTAATTTTTACTGCGACAGGTTTGGGTTAACCTGAGATATAAAACCGTACATTCTTGTATGTAAGGTAATTCTTGATAAATTGTATGCTTTGAAAGCCTTATTGTATGCGGGAAGGGTCAATATGCTCGGGGCAGAAAACGGATGGCCGTAAAGATGATGCCGGGTTTGACAGATATTGACACCCCGGATGACTTAATGGCGCTTTGCGCCCGCATAAGGAGTAAGCCCGCTTTGGGCGCCCGGCTAAAGCATACCAGAGAAGGGCTCAGGAAAATCGGGGAAATCTGATGCCGAAGGGTCGCTCAAAAACAGGGCAGGGCAGTGCCGGGGCAAAAATTTTTCTTCCCCCCGCAGTTTCGGTCATAGTTCCGGTTCTCGGCGAATCAGAAATCATAGGTCAAGCAGCCCGACATTTCCTCTCCGCCACGGGCGGTGTGAACGCCGAGGTGATATTTGTTGACGGCGATCCTTCCGGGTCGAGTATAAAACTTGTCAATTCCGGCAACATCCGCACACTTATAAGCCCTTCAGGCCGCGGCTCCCAGATGAACGCGGGCGCCGAGGCATCCGCGGGCCGGGTCCTTATGTTTGTGCACGCTGATACACGTCTGCCCGAGGGCGCGATGGAGGACGCCTTAGACGTCTGCCGTTGTCCGGAAACTGCCGGGGGCGCGTTTTTACTCGGCATAGACAGCTCCAAGAGGGGTTTTCGGATAATAGAGGCCGCGGCCAATCTTCGTTGCCGCCTGACCAGGATCCCATACGGCGACCAGGCGGTGTTTATAAAGAAAAGTGTCTTTAAGACTATTGGCGGATATGCGGAGATCCCCCTGATGGAAGATATCGAGATCATGCGGCGGTTAAAGCGAAAGGGTCTTAAAATCAGGCTTGTCAAAAAGGCAGTATATACATCTGCAAGGCGCTGGAAAAAAGACGGTCTGGTATACGGCACCATGCGAAACAATCTGCTTTCATGCCTTTATTATGCCGGTGTAAAGCCGGAGGCGCTTAAAAAATTCTATAAATAGCAAAACAGCGTTCGCATCCCACCGTTGCCGCCGGACCCTTACATGCGGTATTTGGCTAAAACCCGTCATCTCGATTCGGTTTGTGGCTGAAGCCGGGCTTTGTCCAGCAGATTCCGGAGTGTTTTTGCAATTTCAGCCTTTCCAACCGGTTTCATAAGTACGCTTTCAATTACATGATTATCCCGGCTGACATCCGGTTTCCGGCCGAATCCGGTACACAGAATCACCGGAATATCGGGCCGGATTTCTTTTAACTTCCTTGCGAGCCTGTCTCCATTCATGTTGGGCATCACCATGTCGGTTACAACAATGTCGAACTTGTCCGGATTCGAACGGAAAGCTTCCAGGGCCTCCACGCTGCTGGTCCTTGCGGCGACCCGGTACCCGAGACCCTCGAGTATCATTTGCTGGATTTCAACTATGGGCTGTTCGTCATCCACCAGAAGCACGCTTTCTGTGCCTCCGGGCACTTGCTTTGTGCTTGGCGCTGGAGGTTTTTCTTCTTCCCGGCGTGCCAACGGAAGATAGACGTGGAAAGTGGTGCCCTGGCCCGGCCGGCCTGCTGTAAACCGTAATATGTCCGCTGTGGTTTTTTATGATGCCGTGTACTATGGAAAGCCCCAGCCCTGTGCCGGTTCCCTTTTCCTTGGTGGTAAAGTAAGGCTCAAAAATTTTATCAATGTATTGTTCTGAAATCCCTACACCATTATCGCTTACAGTAATCCGCGCATAATTCCCCGGTCCCAGGTCAGAATATTTTTTCCGGATGGTTTCATCAAAGCCGACCTGTTCCACGCCAACCTCCACCACACCCCCTTCCTCCTTGACAGCATGCCCGGCATTGATTGCAAGATTTACAATAACCTGGTGAAGTTGGGTGGGATCGGCATTGACAATCAACTGATCGCCGGACATATTCTCACGCAGCTCGATGGAGGCGGGTATGGTGGATCTAAGCATTTTTACGGCTTCCTTTGCCAGCGCAGTAACCGGAGTGGGCTTAAATTCCTGCTCTTCCTGGCGGCTTAGTGTGAGAATCTGCCTGACCAGGTCTTTGGCGCGGTTTCCTGCTGAAAGAACCTGGGAAAGATTATGATAAAGCGTGGAATCCTTTTCAGCCTCGTCTAAAGAAAGCTCCGTATATCCTAAAACAGAAGACAAAATATTGTTGAAATCGTGAGCAATACCGCCTGCCAGCGTACCGATAGCCTCCATCTTCTGGGCCTGGCGGAGCTGGGCCTGCAGGTTTTCCCTCTCCTGTTCGGCTTGTTTTCGTTCGGTGACATCCCTTGTAACACCTTTGAATCCTATGGGCCGGCCATCTGCATCCTCTCTCAGGTTTACCGAAGTGTCAACATAGCACACTGACCCGTCTTTTCTGATCATTTCTACATCCAGTGCTTTGTAGGAAATCCCGGTCCTGTAAACCCGGTTGTAATGCTCGAATACCTTTTTGGCGGTCTGCCCGCTCATATAGCGCTTGTAATTCGTACCCATTAATTCTTCTTTGGGATGGCCCAGTATTTTACACATTGCTTCATTGTAAAAAGTATAGTTGCCTGCAAGATCGACTTCAAAGTAACCTTCTTCCATGTCTTTGAGAACGGTTCTGTATTTTTCCTCGCTTTCTCTCAGTGCCTCCTCGGCCTGCCTGCGTTCAGTCACATCCCTCAGGGAGAGCAGATATGAAGGTTTTCCATCCCATTGCGTCTCAGTGACATTTATATCGGCTATTCCGGGCGATCCCCTGGGAGAAAGCACCTCAATCTCAGCGGTTTCCTCACCTGAAATGTGCCGTCCGAACTCCATTCCTATCAGCTCTTCCCGGCTTCGCCCCAGCATTTTTGCGCCCGCTTGATTTATAAAAAGTATTACCCCTTTCCTGTCCACCACGATTATGCCGTCCAGGTTGAGACTTATCAGTTTGTTGAGCTTGTTGTATGCTTCGCGCAACTGGTTTTCCTTCTGCTTGTCCTCCGTGATATCCCGTGATTCAGCCAGCAGGCAGCGAAGCCTGTCGTTTTCATCGTATATAGGGCTTATTGAAAAATCCACCACATGTTGGTCGCCGTTGGGAGATTTGTGTATAGCCTCAAAGCGCACTGTACTGCCCTGCTTGGCATTTTCAATGCCTTGGCTAAGTTTTTCCTGCAGAGCGCTTGAATGGTTCCACCCGGTCCCATTTACTGAGCTGGAAAACGGATGAAATGAAGAAGCACCTCGAAATCGGTTAATAGAAACTATAAATAAAGCCCGGAGCGTGGAAAGGATAAATGAATTTTCTTGCTATTAATATAAAAGGTGTTATTATTGTTTTAGTCAAGTTGGCTCTTTATTCGTCTGAATTTAACTTCACAATCCCTGCCTACCGCCGCGAAAAGAATGATCATATGTAAATCCATTGATTGTTCGAATTCCCGGACCCCTCAAAGGAGATTGCAGAATGGCAAGATCAAGCTTTAAATCGAACAAACGGCAGAAAGAACTGGCAAAAAAGGAAAAAAAGGAACTCAAAAGGCAGCGCAAGATAGACAGAAAGGCCGAGAAAGAGGAAAGTCCCCAGGACAGCAACCAGGAGGTATCAGAGAATCATGATTCAATGGGGAATCATGAGAATTCGGACAACTCATCTGAAGATTTAAATTAACAGGCGTTTTATCAGCCCGTATCTAAATAAACGAAGTTTTCCCGGACAATGAAGTTACAATCGTTAGCCCCGGAACAATTCCGGGGCTTTTTTTATACCTAATCGAAATAAGAGGTTTTATGAATTTTAATACATTCAAGTTCCATTCCGCTGTCGCGGCGGGCGTGACCGCAGTCGGATATACAAGCCCAACCCCCATTCAGTCCCGCGCAATCCCGCCTGCAATGGCTGAAAAGGACGTAATCGGTCTGGCCCAGAGCGGAACCGGCAAAACAGCAGCTTTCGTGCTGCCTGTTTTAAACCGTATAATTCACGGCAGGCGGGGGACCACGCGGGCCCTGATCGTGGCGCCTACGAGGGAACTGGCGGAACAAATCCACGAAGCCATTGCAGCTCTCGGAAAAAAGACGGGCCTGCAAAGCGTGGCTATTTACGGCGGTGTGGCCATAGGACCGCAGATCAAATCTGTTAAAAGCGCCGATATTATCGTGGCCTGCCCCGGCAGACTGCTCGATCATATGGCACGAAAAACAGTTGATCTTTCGGCCCTGGAGATGCTGGTTCTCGATGAGGCTGACCACATGTTTGACATGGGGTTTTTGCCGGATGTCCGCCGCATCTTGAACCAGATCCCGAAAAATCGGCAGACGTTACTTTTTTCAGCCACCATGGCAGCGGAAATAAGGCAACTGGTAAAGGAGAGCCTGACAGATCCCGTTACAGTGCAGGTTGGTATCACCGCACCCGCAGATACTGTTTCACATGCACTTTTTCCGGTTGATCAAAATCAGAAGACTCCGCTTCTTCTCACACTGCTAAAGCAGACACCAACCGGTTCGGTCCTTATCTTTACCCGCACCAAGCACCGGGCCCGGCGTTTAGGTGACCAATTAAGCAGGGCCGGCTACAATGCGACATCTCTCCAGGGCAACCTTTCCCAGAACCGGAGGCAGCATGCTATCAAAGGGTTTAGAAACGGGACTTATCAGATCCTGGTGGCCACCGATATTGCCGCGCGCGGGATTGATATTACAGACGTTTCCCATGTAATCAATTACGATATCCCCAACACCACGGACGCCTACATCCACCGGATCGGCAGGACCGGACGCGCAGCGCGCACCGGCGACGCCTTCACCCTGATCACCGGGGATGATACGCAAATGGTGCACGCCATTGACAGGGTCATTGGTTCAAAAGTCGAGCGAAAAACATTGCCCGATTTCAATTATCAAAGGGCCGCATCAAAAAACAGGGAAGACAATGAATTTTCGGGGTATTCTCCGACCCAACCCGGGAAAACGAAATCCCCCGCAGTATCAGTTAATAAGCCGGCAGCCCGGCACAAGAGGCCCCGGAAGCCGTAGCTCCCACCCATCGAAGAAGTAACCGGTCAATTTGCCCGGGGTTTTATGAGGGTGTGCGACATATTTATTGCCTAAGCGGCTTTACGAAGATAGTTTGACAATAACGTGATTGTTTGTTTATATTGCACACATGAATAAAAATGGCAGCAAAAAATTATGTAAAATCGGTGAAATAGCCAAGAAAGCAGATACTTCTGTACGAACGGTCCGATATTATCTCGAAGAGGGCTTTATTGAAGCCGCAGACAGAAGCCCGGGAGGATTCTACCTGTTTGAACCAGAGGCCGCGGAAACAGTTTTCTTTGTCCGGAAACTCAAGGATTCCGGGCTGACCTTAAGGGATATCAAGAAAATATACCAGGCCAGGCGGGATGGGGAAACCGGTGATAAGGCGTATCCAGAGGTATTGAGATATCTTGTAAGACAAAAATCTCTGGTTAAACAAAAGATCGCCGATTATCAGCGACTGAAAACCGAAATCGAAGAAGCGATTGATATGGTCCGGCAGTGTGAAGGCTGCCATGTTAAACCCTGCAGGCAAAACTGCGGAACCTGCCCCGTGGTTACATCCAGCAATAACTTGCCGTTGCCGCTAAAGGCGATATTTTAAGCAGGTCCTGGGAGGGCTGTGGGGCGCGGTTAAATCAAATGCCGGACCCGATTATCTTATTCTTTGAGTATTATCTCTTCCGGTAAATTTTTTCAAAAAACTGATCTATATTTGACCTAAATTGAGCGATTTCAACTGCAGGATTGCCGGGCATCACGGAAATGTTTACCTGACATTTTAATGAGCTTTACTGCCGGCAGATATCCTGATACATCATGGAACGAAGGTGGTTGTCATATGGTTATTACTGCAGGACTTGGAGAAAGTTTTTGCAATGACGGAATCCAAAACAATTCATTTGCCGGGTATCGGAGATGTGTTGTTTGAGAAAAGCCGTAGAGCAAGACATTTCAGCATTTCTGTAATGCCGTTTAAGGGCGTAAGGGTGGCGGTTCCGCTCCAATGCTCTTTTAAGGCCGCAGAGCAGGCCGTGAAAAAGAAAACTTCCTGGATAAGAAAAAGGCAGGAAAGCGCCAGGGGTGTTGAGGAAAAACAGGAAAAAAT
>JBKHFD010000082.1:0-7720 GCA_046540355.1 Desulfobacterales bacterium | reverse complement strand
CACAATTTGCAATAATCATTGACCAATCAGCACGGCCATGGTATTTTTTATAAGTTTTTGCAAAAAAATCCCCTAATATTTTTAAATATTTAATATAGGTATTTTATGCTGGAAATCAAGTATGTGCGGCAAAATTTGTTCGCGGTAAAAGAGGCTCTTAGAAAACGCGGGGAAACCGTGGATCTGTCCGTGTTCGAAGAAGCTGATGCCGAAAGGCGCAGAATTTTAAACGAAATTGAGCAGCTCAGGCATCGGAGAAACGTTGTTTCAAATGACATCGCCTCCATGAAAAAGCGCGGAGAAAACGCTGATGACATGATCGCCGAGATGCGCAATGTCGGCGACAGGATAAAAACGCTGGAAAAAGAACTTGCGGATTGCGAAGATCGTATAAGCGGGATTCTGTATACGCTTCCAAACATTCCTGATCCCGGCGTCCCCGAGGGAAGCGACGATTCTGAAAACGCCGTAGTTAGGGAAGTAGGCGTTTTGCCTGAGTTCGGCTTTGAGCCGCTGCCTCACTGGACCCTGGGGGAGAACCTGGGTATTTTCGATTTTGAAAGGGCCGCCAAGATCGCCGGGGCGAGATTCCCTTTGTACATGGGCGCAGGAGCCCTGCTGGAACGGGCTCTGACCAGCTTTATGCTTGAGCTTCATGTAAATGAGCACGGCTACAAAGAGGTCCTTCCCCCCTTTATGGTAAACCGGCACAGCATGACATGTACGGGACAGCTTCCCAAGTTTGAGGAGGATCTTTTCAAGCTTGAAGGCAGGGATTATTTCCTTATTCCGACTGCGGAAGTTCCGGTCACAAATATCCACCAGGACGAGATTTTAGATGAGGCGGCGCTTCCGGTTTATTATACAGCCTATACCCCCTGCTTCAGGGCGGAGGCAGGCTCTTACGGGAAAGACACCAGGGGGTTGATTCGTCAGCACCAATTTAATAAAGTGGAACTTGTAAAATTTACGGTACCTGAAAATTCCTATGATGAGCTGGAAAGCCTGCTGGCAGACGCCGAAGAGGTCCTCAAGCGTCTGGAGCTGCCATATCGGGTAGTTCTGCTTTGCACCGGAGACATGGGCTTTGCCTCGGCAAAAACCTACGACATAGAAGTGTGGATGCCGGCGCAGGGAAAATACCGTGAAATCTCATCCTGCAGCAATTTTGAGTCCTTCCAGGCGCGAAGAGCCGGAATTCGCTACAGGCCGAAAAACAAAAAAAAGACCGAACTGGTGCACACATTAAACGGCTCCGGGCTCGCGGTCGGCCGGACAGTGGCTGCCTTGCTTGAAAACTGCCAGCAGGCCGACGGCAGCGTTGTCATACCGGCTGCGCTGAGGCCGTACATGGGCGGCAGGGAATCCATAACACCGTGAAACCAGAAAATTTCCCCGAAGACATAAAACCTTATCTGATCCCGGAACCAGCGGGCAGGCTTATCTACCGCTGCCTGGGCTGCAGTGCGGAATTCGGCATCAGAAACCTTCTTTATACCTGTCCGGAATGCGGCAGTGTGCTGCTTATATATGATGCTGATTTTGAACGCCTTAAAAAGATTTCAGGCGAATTCTGGCGGAAAATTTTCGATTACAGGCGGATGCTAAACATCCCCTCCTTAAGCGGGATTTACAGGTATCATGAGCTTATAGGCCCTGTTATTCCGCTTGATTCGGTGGTATGGCTGGGAGAAGGCCATACCCCGGTAGTTGAGGCGAACGCCCGGCTGCAGAAAAAAACAGGATGCAGGTTTTATTTTAAAAACGACGGCCAGAATCCAAGCGCATCCTTTAAGGACAGGGGCATGGCAAGCGCGCTCAGCTATATAAGGTATTTGCTCCGGCAGGGGCATGTCTCGGATATACTTGCCGTGTGCGCCTCCACTGGGGATACTTCCGCAGCGGCGGCATTATATGCCTCTTTTTTGCATCCTGATGTTAAATCCGCCGTGCTTCTGCCGCACAAAAGGGTCACGCCGCAGCAGCTCTCCCAGCCACTGGGCAGCGGGGCAATGGTTTTTGAAATACCGGGTGTTTTTGACGACTGCATGAAGATTGTGGAGCACTTGTCTGAAAATTATAATGTGGCTTTGCTTAATTCAAAAAACGCCTGGCGGATACTCGGCCAGGAATCCTATTCCTACGAGATTGCACAGGGATTTGATTATGATATGAACGATATCGCCGTGGTGGCCCCCATAGGGAATGCCGGCAATATTACTGCCATAATGAGCGGGTTCTTAAAGTTCCATGAACTGGGCATCATAAGTCAACTGCCCAGGATCATAGGAGTTCAGTCCGAGCATGCCAATCCCGTCTATAGTTATTATCTTGAGCCGGATCCTGAAAAGAGGCGTTTTGAGCCTGTCCAGGTCAAGCCCAGCGTGGCCCAGGCGGCGATGATAGGCAACCCTGTATCCATGCCCCGTGTAATACGGCTGGTATCGGACTACAACAGGATAGCCGAAACTCAGAAGGTATTTGTGGTCCAGGTCTCTGAGCAGGATATCATGGACTGGCAGCTTCGGGCCAACAGAAACGGGCACGTGGTCTGCACCCACGGCGGAGAGTGCCTGGCCGGCCTGGTTGCTGCAAAAACTTCCGGGAAAATCGTTGAAAATGAGACCGCGGTGCTTGATTCCACGGCCCACGCTTTGAAATTCGCAGATTTCCAGCAGATGTACTTTGAAAACCGGTTTCCGGATGACTACGGAATTTCGCCGAAACCCGAGCTTATAAACCTGCCGGAATTGGTTCGTCCTTCGGATCTGCAGAATTTTCCCGGACCTGGCAGGCCGCTGTCCGGTGAA
This sequence comes from Desulfobacterales bacterium, assembly GCA_046540355.1. Taxonomy (GTDB): domain Bacteria; phylum Desulfobacterota; class Desulfobacteria; order Desulfobacterales; family Desulfosalsimonadaceae; genus Desulfosalsimonas. The sequence continues at coordinate 4,910 of JBKHFD010000082.1, read as the reverse complement.
TCCCTGGAGATTTTTGTCCGGCGCACAGCAGAAGAAATTGCCGACAGACTGGATCTTAAAAAAGTATGACCGGTATGAAAGCGCATCTTTTGCCTGTCTGGTGCCGCCTGTGGATCTGGACTCTGGCGGTGATGCTTGTATTGGGCCCTTTCCAGGCTTATGCCGCTTTTTTCAGCAAGGATTACGTGATCAAGGATTTCCGGGGACAAGACGTATTGTGCGACGCCTATGTGGTGCTGGAAAACGACTACGTGATCAAGGTTTTAAAGCAGCGGGGTGATCTTGCCCAGGAGGATTTTCCGAAATTTCTTAAAATCTTCAAACACATAAATCCCGATATCCGGGATATAGATCTTATTTATCCGAACCAGCGCATTCTGATTCCGCTGCGCATCCTTGCCCCAGGAACCCTTGACGGCCAGGAGGGCGGAAAGGTCCGCATACCGGTTATTACCATAACAGACCTGCCCCGGGCACTTAAGGATCATTCCGAAGTCTACGAGGTACGATACGGGGACTGGATTTCACGGCTGATTGAAGAGCGATTCGGCGAATACGGTTCGGAGTCCTATGAAAGAGGCCTCGAACTGTTCCGGAAACTTAACCCGGATATAGAGGACATGGAAAAGATTAAGGAGGGAGAGGAAATAAGGCTGCCTGATCCGGCCATCCGGAATCAGCCCTGGTATGAGGACCTGTTTGAAAATCAGGATCCCGGGGATCAGTCCGGGTCCGCCTCTGAGGATCTGCCTGCATACCCGGATTCCGGCTCCAGTGATGTTTTGGGGGGAGCGGACAGAGAGGAAGCGCACGCAGACAAAGCAGAAGAAGAAAAGAGCGAGGAAAATGTTCTCCCGCCACCCGTGCAGTGGTTCAATGATCTGTCGGTGTTTGCCAGGGCGGCTGAAATAGTTGATGCCCGAATATATGACAAAGGTCTTTATTTTTTTCCCAGAAGGCATGGCAGGGACTTCCGTCTTGATCTTTCCATCACTCCGGTAATAGAGCTGGCAAATGGCAAGAAACTGCTTTTTACAAGGCGGCAGGGGCTGTCGCCCGGCGATAAGAGGGTTATCCAGGATTACTGGGGCGATCTTGAGGTAGTGTTTGTCTCCGGCGAGCCGGAGCTTTACTCAGTGCTTGAAAGACTGATCGGAGAAATAGACCCGGACGGATATAAAAATCGCCTGTCTGTTGAAGACAATAGGGTTTTGATTGCGGTGCGCGGTCGTTTCATATACAATAGCCCGCAAGAGGAGTCCGTGATATGTCTTAATATTATCCCTGAAGCGGATATGAGGACTCCGCCCGCTGTTTGCGACTACCTTTCCAGGCATGGTATCGTTCTCAGGGAGTGGGTGAACAAAGGGGAGATGTCGGGCTGGGTATTGAGGGAGCCTCGGCAGAACCCTTCGGAAAGAAAATTGCCGGTTGCAGATCCTCGGAATCCGGCGGTGCTGGTCAGGGCTGTTGCCGAAATGCTGGGATACCGATATTCTGAAAATGTTGAAATATCTTTTCCTTATGCCGGCTTTCAGGTCAAGGCCAGCGCGGACATGCTTTCACTCGGTGAAAATTCTGAAATTATCGTGGATTACGGCAGCCTGAAGGGAGGGGCTGTTGATGCGATCGAAAAAAGCGGATTTAAGGTTCTTCAGATAGAAGGCTTCCGGGATGTGGAGAAGGTGCTTGAAATCCTGGCTGAAACCCTGCCTGTAAGTTATGAAAAGGATCCGATGTTTTGGACGGCGGATCGGCCCAGGATACATAATACATCCGTTCAGATCCCGGGATGGCTCGTGTCTCCCGGTAAAAGCAGCAAGGGGAGCGGCGGCCTGCTGCTGACACGTGCAGAGCCTGATAAAGCGCTTGTTGATTATCTTCACAAGGACGCCCGGGTCAACGTTATAAAGCTTCGCCGCTAAACCACCAAAAAGGAAATTACATCATGAGGAAATGGGCAACCGGATTTAAAATTCTGGCCGTTGTTGGGATGCTTTTGTTTCTGGGCGCATGCGCGGGCAGCAAGGGGCCGAGCCCCGAGGAAAAGAGGGGCGAGGCGTCCAGAAACCTTGGAGAGGCGCATATGGCGGAGGGCAATTATACAAAGGCCCTTCGCGAACTCCTCAAAGCCGAAAAGATGAATCCGGATGATCCTTATCTTCACAATGACCTGGGGCTTACATACCTGGCTAAAGAAGATAAGGATAAGGCGGTTGAACATTTTAAAAAGGCAATCGAGCTCAATGAAGAGTATTCAGCCGCTCTAAACAACCTGGGTTCCGCCTACGTGGCACAGGAGAAATGGGATAAGGCCATTGAATGCTTTGAAAAAGTGGCAGAAGACCTTTTGTACATGACCCCTCACTATCCCTTAAGCAACCTGGGATATGTTTATTACAGGCTGGAAGAATATCACAAAGCCGAGAAATACTATCTTGAAGCCCTTGAAATGAAGCGGGATTATCCGCGCGCCCTGCATGGACTGGGCAGAGTTTACCTTGCCACCGGCAATATTAAGAAGGCAATCCGCAAACTTGAGCAGACCGTGGACGAAGCACCGGATGCGGCGGCCTATTACATGGACCTTGCCCGGGCTTATACAAAGAATCAAGAGTACAATAAGGCTGTAGATACTTATAAAAAAGCCGCCTCCATTGCCGAAGGCACACCCCTGGAAGACAAGGCCGAAGCCGAAGCCGAATATCTTATGGAAATGTATTAGCAGGCCGGAAAAGAGCCCCGGTAATCAGGATAGTATTCTGATTACCTTCCCGATGTCGCTCTTGCCGTCAAATACGCCCAGGTTCACAGGGGTTTGCCGGTCCGGGGTTTCGGTTGTGCCGAAGACCGCCAGGGCGATTTGATCTATTATGTTTAGCTGCCGGATGGTTTCATCTGTTGATATACAGGGAATGTTTACACCCTGCATTATAAGCGCTTCCACCGGCTGGCGGCTCAGGCGCTGTTCGCTTTCCGAGGACAACCTCAGCATTTCCGCGGCGCGGCGTTTTTCTTCCATAAGGGACGAGTAAATATCGGTTCCTTCATCCCTCCGGCCTAGAAAATCAATCACCCATTGAATCCGCGCCATATCCTCTTCAGATTTTACCGGCATTTTTTCCAGGCAGGAACAGATAAAAGAGGCTGCGTTGCCGCTATAGCCGAACTCGGCGTTTCTGAGTCTGACGCGCATCCGCAGGGCAAGTTGCCTGTCTGATATATTGGCCCTGATTGCTTCTGCTGTTTTTTCCGGAATGCAGCTTGTCAGCCTGAGTCTTTTTAAATACTGGTTTATGCTGTGTCCGGGAACAGTTATTTCCGGGGTCATACTTCCGTTCGGGTAAAACAGCCTGGTGCGGATTTCTTCTTTTGCCAGATACCAACGGATATACTCTGCTGTTTTTTGATCAACAGCTTTTTCTTCCAGCAATGGTTCCAGAAAAACCTGGTCGTCTTCATCCGGATAAAATATAAGTTCATATAAACTCTCGATCTCGCAGCTTTCTTCTCCTTGTTCAAGCTGCGATAAAAGATCGTCCGGCTTCGCGGCCCCTGTCACTGACTCGATATAATGGAGCACGTCTTTTTCAAGCCGGATTCCGTCCTGCAGCCGGGCTTTAATTTTTTCCGCTATGTTTAGGGCTGTATCGTTCATATTTTCATTATAAACAAAAAAGCATTTTCGTCAAAACTTTTGCCGGTACACAGGCAGACTGTATACGTTTTGAAATCTTATCCGGCCTGTGATATATATTCAGCGTTTTTCTGAACAGGCCAATGTTCCGCAAAAGCCTGCACTTTAGCCCTGGTACGCTCATAAAGGGAGGGATATATGCATTCAGCAAAATCGGTCGTGCCCCAATACGTAAAATTATGTGAGCAATTTAACGACATCAGTACGAAACTTACCAACCTTTGCAATATCAAAGATTCAATCGATCCGGAGCGCTTCGGGCAGCAGGAAAAAGAATACAAAAAACAGCTCAAAGAGCTTGAACCAAGAATAAATGAATTAGAGGAAATTATCAGCAGCGCAATCTTAGAACTCAAGGAGGAAATGCAGGGGCTGAGCAATGAAATAAACGATCAGAAAAACAGAATTCACCAGGAAGATAAGTTACTGGAAGCAGGAGCGATTTCCCGTGAAAAATACAGAAGCATTACAAAGCCTTTAAAAAAAGAACTCGAGCAGCTTGAGCATGATGCAAAAAAACTGACCGACAGCATAAGATACCTGGAAAAAGGCCTTATGTCCTGCTCAGGGGAAAGGGGGCAGACCACTGATAATGATTTTGTTTATGACGCTTGTGCAGAAAGAGTCTCGCCGGTATATTACAGCAAATCAAACCGTAAACCCGTGGTCTACAGTGTCTATGTATCGTATCTGCTCGGTCTTCTGATATGGTTTCTGCCGATAATCGGAGTCATAGTGGCATATGTGTTTAAAGATGAGGCAGATGAAGTTTTACAGACCCATTACCGATTCCAGATACGTACTTTCTGGATATGGATGCTTTGTTCACTGGTGGCTATTTTGCTCTTTATTGTGTTTGTGGGGTGGCTTGTTGCAATATTTGTACTTATATGGCTTTTGGTCCGCTGCATTTTCGGCCTGAAATGCCTCTACGAAGACAGACCAATACCTGATCCTGCAAGCTGGTTATTTGGCAAATAATTTTGCCCGCCATTTTTTACGCTCTCAGAGTTGATAAAGTTTTTTTCGGTTGCCAGGCAAAAGGTCTTCCGTGTTTAAAAAAACAAGACATATTCTACTTGCCAGTTTATTTTTATTTATCGGCTCCCTGATTTATCTCACAGACCGCTCCCCTGAATTAGATCGATATTTTTCGTTAGAGTCTAATAGATAAGTAACTGAATGCAAATTAGATTTTTTACAGAAGATTTGG
>JBKHFD010000081.1:0-7727 GCA_046540355.1 Desulfobacterales bacterium | reverse complement strand
CAGATTTTCGCAGATGAAGAAATATTAGCGTAAATTAGTGTTATTAGCGGGCGAAAAGATGAAGATCAGGCCCGCGAATCGCGCGAATAGGCGCGAATTTAAGTGATGCCGGGACCGTCTCACTCGCATTGTCACAGAGGGCCGGGTAGGTCATTTCAGTGGAGTGAATACGGTTATCTTGTTTTCCGCAAAGTCGGCTTTTCCGCCCGCAAGATAGGCCAGTTTGCGCATGGCATCGCGGGAGAAAAAACAGATATGGGTGGGGTCGCGTATATAATGCCACTGGGCAAAAGATAGTTCCCGGGTCCTTAACTCGGTTTTGACATATAATTTTCCGCCCGGGACGAGCATGGAAAAGAGTCTCTGCATTTCCTTAAGCGGGCTTTTTAAGTGTTCGAGCACTTCCGTGCAGGTGATGAAATCATATCTTTTGTTAAAGATATTTTCTTCCGGTGCAAAAAAGGGGTCAAAGACATGCATATCCATGCCCGGTTTCTCAAGCATTTCCGGCAGGGGAGACCCGGTTCCGCATCCGAAATCCAGGCCCCGGGCCGGGGGCGGAAAATCCTCAAGCACTTTTTCGGCCACCGGGCGCAGAAAATCGCGGTATCCTCTGTCCCCAGGGTCGTTTTTATGTTCCAGGTAGCGGGATTTTTCCTGTGCAGGCGAAAGCTGGAAACCGGGAGGGACAAAGACCAGGTCGCATGCAGGGCAGATATGATAGATTCTTTTCTTGTCCCGGTGAAAGACTTCCCCGGGATTCGAGCACAAAGGGCAGCTTATTTCTTGCATGTTTGTATTTCGCCTGTTTCCTTGAAACTTTGCACCGGATTTTTTAGGCTGTTTATTACGAGCACATTGTTGTGCCGCTTGCAAAGTTCCTATAAAAATCCGGAGGGAGTGTAAAATGAATATACGGGTATTGGATGGTTACACACTTAATCCCGGGGACTTGAGCTGGGAAAAGCTGGAGGAGTTCGGGGACGTGACCGTTTATGATCGTACAGCACCGGATAAGGTTGTCTCCCGTTCCCGGGGGGCAAAGGCTTTGATTGTGAACAAGGTCGCCCTGGACGCCGGGATTATCTCCGATCTGCCCGAGCTGGAGTATATCGGGATCGCCGCTACCGGCTACGATCTGATCGACCTGGATGCGGCGGCCTCCAGAGGGATTGCGGTCAGCAATGTTCCCGGATACAGCGGGCCTTCAGTGGCCCAGGGGGCGTTTGCCCTTCTTCTGGAGCTGACCAACCGGGTCGGGTTGCACGCGCAGAGCGTGCGGGACGGAAACTGGGCGGCTCAGGAGGATTTCAGTTACCTGGAACACCCGGTTACCGAACTGTTTGAAAAGAAAATGGGCATTTTCGGATACGGGGATACCGGGCGGCGCACCGCAAGGATCGCCCTTTCCCTGGGCATGCATGTCCTGGTCTGCACCCGGACCATACCCAAGGAGGATGAGCCCGGCATCAGTTTCTGTTCCCGGGAGGAGCTGATCCGGGAAAGCGATGTCATCTCCCTGCACTGTCCGCTGACTGAAAAGACAAAAAAAATGGTCAACAGGGAGTGGCTTAAGGGTATGAAAAATACCGCCTTGCTTATAAACACCAGCCGGGGCCAAGTGGTGGATGAAGAGGCCTTGAGTAGCGCCCTACACCGGGGATGGATCGCCGGGGCCGGTCTGGATGTCCTGGACAAAGAGCCTCCAGAGCCGGACAATCCCCTTTTTACCGCCCCGAACTGTTACATTACCCCGCATATCTGCTGGGCCACCCTGGAATCGAGACAGAGACTCATGCACGAGATCGCAAAGAACCTGCACGCCTTTTTGAGAGGAGAGCGGCGGAACAGGTTGGTCTGATCTTTGCCCTTCTTAGACAGCTTTGTGCAAGGGTTTTTACTATTGCAAGGAAATTACAGTAAATTTGTCGATAAGGGCGAATACGGTCAGGCAGAATACGGCCGTTACGCATATGGACAGAACGGTGTATACTGCTTTCCTGCCCTGGGGCTTTAATTCCACTTGGTCCTTTAAATAGAAAAAAAGTGCAGCAAGCAGGGTGCATTCCAGGGCAAACGGTGGGAAGCCCAGATAGCCCAAAACCGGCATCTCAAACAATTTGGTCCGCCCCACAAAGGGCACGGTATAAAACCATTTAGATCCGGCCTGATGATTCCACAGCTCCCACAAAAAACCGCAGATCAGCCCGGAGTACAGCCAGAGAAAAAATTCCCGCCACCTGCCGATCTTGATATTCAAGATAAAGCTGGGTTGGCCTCTTTTATACAAAAAGGGGTCAATCAGAAAAATAAATCCACCCCAGACCAGGGGAAAGAAGAATTTGGGGGCGATAAGGGGCAGGGCCAGCATTACTCCGCCCAGGACTTGGAGCTCACGCAGGTGCGGGCTTAGGTCCAGTCGTTTTTCCGGGGCATATTTCCCGGCCCCGAGTTCGGTCAAAAGTTCCTTGACCATGGCCAGCCCGGGCAGGACAGAGGCATAGGAGAAAAAATACCCCGCCCACCTGATGGATGTCTCCTGGGGAAGATTTATATAGTGCCAGTTCTGGAGGCGAAAATTAAAGCTCTCAAATATGAGCCAGATGCAAACGGACAAAGGCAAAAGCAAAAGGAAGCGCAGGGGCTCTTTAAACAAAAGGGATCTGTTCCTAAAGGATAAGGCGGCCTCTCCGGCCAGAATAAACGGCCACCAGGCAAACAGATAATACCAGGTATAAAAAGGCTCTACCTGCTTTCCCGGTCCGAGCACGGTGGCCGCGGAAAACACCGCCAGGGAGGACAATAACAGGACAAGGGCCAGTGTTTTTTTCCGGTTTTGGACATACATATGTTCTGAATAATGCCCTGTATCTTTTCAGTCAATCTCCGGGCCAGTCCTTGCCTGGCCCTGGATTACCCAGGTCGTCATTCCTGCCTCCGAGCAGGAACGGGTAATGACGATTGATGGTAAATCCAAATGGTGCGGCCTAAGCCTCGTTTTTCGGACTTTCCACCTCCGTCATCCCTGACCCCGATCAGGGACGGGGTGACGAGCTAGGGAAGGCCTTCCCCAGCGGATAATGACTGACATATCTGGATTTACCACCCTAGTCATTCCTTTTAACTCAGTTGATTCAGTATTGTTTGCAAGATCTTAACATCAAAATCTTACACGTATTTGGGTGAAAAAGCATATAAAAATCCTTACGCCATGCCCAAAAACCCTGTTTTTCCTCTTGTGTATGCGGGTTTTCAGGAGTATATGCCGAACCCGACTTGATGCTGTTTTCCCAGTGCGGAAGCACGCTTTTTTGCCTTTCGACTTTTTAAAAACATCTTGCTTTAGCTTCATCTTACATTTAGTGTTTATATTGCGGAATATATTTTTATTGTGTAAGATAAGCCGCGCGGTTTTATCAATATTTAACCCCGAGTCCTTAAACCAGTACTTTTCCGGAAAATTAATGCCCCAATTCCATATATTCAACTCTTCCCGGCCAACCTTTATGTTCCTCATCTGCCTGGTATCTCTTTTTGGTCTTGCGATCTGGACCGGCTTTAAGGGATATTCTTCCTGTATAATCTTGCCGGATACACCCGGAAAGTTTCGACCGTCCCCGGATGGATCTCCCTCCCTGTTTTTAAGCCAGAGCCGGGCGGATATGGCGAATATCTCCGGTGTAAAAGCCACTTACAGGGACAGAGGGCAAATGCTTGGCCCGGCTGAAGTGGCTGCAAAGTCTTATTCCCGCCCCGGGAATAAGCCCTATTTGAATCGGCTCAAAAATATTTCTCTGGGGCATGGCCTGTACAGGCTGGATGTAATTTCCGAGCCTTTATTCGGGCTTTATCCGCCGACGTATAAGGCGGGCCTATGGGGAGGTTCACTTTGCGCGAACACCCTTTGGGCGCTGTTTGCAGTGATTCTGGGGGCGGTTTTTATTTGTAGCCGGTTTTTTTGGCGGAACAAAAGCCTGGGCCGGAAGATCGAGGACATGGAGAAGGTAGAAAACGCCCTGCGTCTGGCGGAGAGCAGATATCGGGATATCTTTGAAAACGCCACGGATGGCATTTACCAGAGCACACCGGAAGGGGAATTCATCCGGGTGAACATGGCCCTGGCCCGGATGCTCAAATATGATTCCCCGCAGGACATGCTTGCTTGCATAAAGTCCATCAAGCATGATTTCTACACCTCCCCGGAGACAAGGGAACGGTTTCTGCGCAAGCTGGAGCAGGCAAACCGGGTGGATGATCTGCAAGTGCAGGTGAATTGCAAGGACGGATCTACACGCTGGGTTTCGGAAAACGCCCGTTCTGTTTTTGATTCTTCCGGAAATCCGGAGTATTTCGAGGGCATTGTTCGGGATATCTCCCGGCGCAAGGAGGTGGACGAGGCATTAATCAAAGCCAAGGAGGCAGCGGAAGAAGCAAATCAGGCCAAATCCGATTTTCTGGCCAATATAAGCCATGAGATCAGGACCCCTTTAAGCGCCATTCAGGGGATGTCCGAGCTTTTACGGGAAAGGGCGGGTGATGCCGAGGAAAAAAACATGGCCGGAATAATCCATTCCTCAGCAGTCAATCTCCTGGACATCATTAACGACCTTTTGGACCTGTCCAAGATAGATGCCAACCGTTTCCGGCTGCATTACGAAGAGATAGACCTGCCGGATTTCTGTTCCCGGCTGGTGGATACCTATTCTCTGCCCGCGGAGAAAAAGGGACTGGAATTTGTTGCCCGGATCGAGGATATACCCGAATATGTGTGGGTGGACAAGGTTCGCCTGCGCCAGGTCTTGAGCAATCTTATCGGCAATAGCCTGAAATTCACGGAAAAGGGACGGATAGTTTTTGCGGTGCACCGCGAAGGGGAAGATGAGCAGGGCATGTGTGGGCTCACTTTTTCTGTTTCCGACACCGGTATCGGCGTACCCGAACAGGAGCTGGAGAAAATATTTAAGGCCTTTGAACAGTCCAGCGCCGCATATAACCATCACATGCGCGGGACCGGCCTGGGCTTGAGTCTCTCCCAGAAATTTATCCAGCTCATGGGCGGGGAGGGGATTTCGATTACCAGCCGGGAGAGCCGGGGGAGTACCTTTCAGTTTAGTTTAAGCCTTAAACCAGGTGACGGGAGCAATGTAAAAAAGGAAAAGAGCCGGGAAGAACCGAATGGTTATTCCGGTCTGTCCGCTTTGCGCATCCTGGCCGCGGAGGATAACTATGTGAACCGCGAGCTCTTGCAAAAGATGTTTGAGACCCTGGACATAAGGGAGTATATGCTTGCTGAAAACGGCGGGGAGGTTGTGAATATCCTGGAAAAGGATCCCGGGTACTGGGATGTTGTCCTTCTGGATCTGGAGATGCCGGTCATGGACGGCCGGAAAGTGGCGGAAAGGATGAGGGCCCGGGAAATTGAAACCGGGATCGTGATAATGTCCGCACACGCCCAGGAGGATACCCGGGAAAAATGCCGGCGTCTTGGAGTCCGGGATTTTATAAGCAAGCCGTACAGCCTGAACAGATTGCGGGAGGTTTTGCAGCGTTTTGTGCAACGGGAAACCGTGGACCATGCAGAACAAAGGTCTGTGCAGGATATCTGCCGGAATTATTTGAAAAGAGAATATGCTATGCCGGAAGATGATATTCAGGAGATAATCCGGGCCACGGCCGAGAATATGAAAAATTCCCTGCAGAGCATGGATAACGGTTTAAAGGGCGGGGACTTCAAAGTAGTGCGCAGGGATGCGCATTATATAAAGGGGATGCTGGCCAATATCGGACTGGTGCAGCTTTCCGGGCTGGCCGGCAATATTCAAAAGGCGGCTGAACAGGGGCGGGAAGATGACTGCCGCGTTTATTTGGACCGGCTCTGGAGTCAGGGCAAGGAATTTTTAAAAAATGATTGATGCGGCAAACTGTTAGAAATAGGGTCCCGCATAAATATGTACCATATTTTGTTGTTGAAGCCCAGCAAACGATGCTGAATCAACTGAGTTTAAAGGCTTTTTATGAAATGCCTTGAGCTGAACCATTATTGAGACGTAAATGTAAATACACGGGTGTGGAGATGGATGATTCTTTGATGCGGGAACTTAAAAATGTATTCTGGCTACAGGTCGTAAATGCCCTGCCGGTGGGGGTGGTCTTTCTTTCCGCGCAAGGGGAATTTCTGGAGGTGAACCAAGCCTATCTGGACATGATTTCCGTTAAAAGGGATAAGTGCCTGCGCCCGGCCGGGAAAAAAAAGGGGCAAATGTGGCGGCCTTCCCCTAAAAGGATGCTGGAAGAAATAGATGCCCGGGGTTCGACCCAGGGTGATGTTGAGCTTACAAACCCGGAGTCAGGGGAGGTTGTTTTCGCCCGTGTTTACGGGACCAGGGTACACCTGGAAGGGCAAACCGTATATATAGCTGTTTTTTTTGAAGATCATCTTAAGCCGGAAGTTAAAAAGGTGATTTTTTCCGGTTTAAAGGAGATGCAAATGGAATATTCCCTTATGAGCGCTTCCCTGGGAGGGATGTCCAAAAAACTGGAAAGCCAGGTGCAAAAGCTGAACAGGCTGTCCGGATGCAGCTCCAGGATCAAGCTGCTTCTGGAGGACAGGGATGCGGATGATCTTGGACGCAGATTGTGGAAGGATGAGCAGATTCGGGAGATGCTTTCCAAACGCGAATATCAGGTGCTCATGTATTTGCGGGAAGGGCTCAGACTAAAGTCTATCGCGGAGATAACCGGCCTGGATACCCGGACAATAGGAACCTACAAATCCAGGGCACTCAAGAAACTGGATATAAAGGACAACAGTGAATTAAAAGAATTGCTTGCAGTTATAGGTCCCAGCTGATCGGTCATTCCTGACCCGGATCAGGAATCCAGCAATCGACGATAGTTGGTCCACTCAAGGTGTTTCCTTAAGAGCGTTTAAATTCAGTTGGTTTTGCACGGTATGCGGGATTTTAATAGCAAAACTTTACACATACCTGTTCGAGGAGGTAGTTTTACTACAATGTAATAGCCTTGGAGTTGGTGCATGAATCAGGACAATAATCCAAAAGACAGACCTGCATCCCAGTTTGCCTCTTCCTCGGGTGGTGATGAGGAATTCTTTACCCCAAAGCGCGCTCAGGAAGAGCTGCAAAAAAAGAGCAAACTCTTAAGGGAGGCCGAGAGAGTCTCCGGGGTCGGCGGCTGGGAGTATGACGTGCACACCGGGCGGATAACCTGGACAGACGGAGTGTATCGAATTTACGGAGTCTCATCTCAAGATTTTGATCCGAATGACATCACGCGGGATATGCAGTTTTACGCACCCGAGGATCAGGCCGCCATTGATAATGCCTTTGAAAAGGCCGTTGAGCAGGGCGTTCCCTATGACCTGGAACTGGGTTTTACCAATGCCCGGGGAGAACAGCTTTGGGTGCGTACCATAGGTCAACCGGAGCAGGAAAACGGCCGCGTGGTCCGGGTTTACGGCAACATCATGGATGTCACGGAAAAAAAGCAGATGGAAAAGGCCCTGAGCCATTCCCATTATCTGATGCGCTATGTTATCGAGCATGCCAACAGTGCTGTTGCCGTGCACGACCAGGAATTTCGGTATATATACGTGAGCCAGAGCTATCTGGAGCAGTTCAAGGTCAGGGAAAAAGACGTCCTGGGCAGGCACCACTATGAAGTCTTCCCCAATTTACCCCAAAAATGGAGGGACGCGCATCAGAGGG
>JBKHFD010000080.1:0-7751 GCA_046540355.1 Desulfobacterales bacterium | reverse complement strand
CTGGTTTGTAATCCCGGAATATACAATGAATTTTTGTATTATAAACTTCTCACAATGAAACAGATATTAATTGATAGGTCGTCAGGTTCTACGTTTTTGGAAATTTCCAAAAAAGGAATATCTGATTTGGAAATTACTGTTCCATCCATAGACGAACAACGCGCCATAGCCTCCGCCCTCTCCGACCTGGACGCGGAAATCGAGGCCCTTAAACGCCGCCGCGAAAAAGCGCGGCAGATAAAGCAGGGCATGATGCAGCAGTTGCTGACCGGGCGGGTGCGCCTGGTAAAACCCGGAGCTGTCGGGGCAGCCTGATGGACGAAACCCAGCACATAGAATGGAAGCGAACCTGGCGGGACGAGCACTTAAAATGGATCTGCGGGTTTGCCAATGCCGAGGGAGGCGTGCTGGTAATCGGCAGGCGCGATGACGGCCGGGTGACGGGAATTTCAAACGCCCGCAAACTTCTGGAGGATCTGCCCAACAAGGTCCGGGACATGCTGGGCATAATGGTGGATGTAAACCTTCGCACACAGCGAGGGGGAGAGTACCTGGAGATCCGCGTTCCTGCCTATCCCAACCCGGTGAGCTACAAGGGCGAGTATTATTACCGCAGCGGCAGCACATTGCAGCGGCTGAAGGGGGCGGCCCTGGATCGATTTTTATTGCGCAGGCACGGCCGAACATGGGACGGGGTCCCCCAGCCGGGGGTGTCCGCAGCCGATCTGGATAGCGAATCCCTGGAGCGGTTCCGCAGGCGGGCTGCCCGGAGCAAGCGGCTGGGCGCCGAAGTGCTGGAGGAAAAAACGCCCGGGCTGATTGAAAAGCTGCGCTTGGTTGAGGGGAAATATCTGAAGCGGGCGGCGATCCTTTTGTTTCACCCGGAACCGGACCGCTTTTTCAGCGGCGCAACGGTCAAGATCGGATATTTTGCCGCAGAATCCGACCTGCGGTATCATGACGAAGTTTCCGGCGGCCTGTTTTCCCAGGTGGAAAAGACCATGGACCTGCTTTTGACCAAATACCTGAAGGCAGGCATCAGTTATGACGGCATTCAGCGGGTGGAAAGCTATCCCGTGCCTGAGGCGGCATTGCGGGAAACCGTTCTTAATGCTGTTGTTCATCGGGATTACGCTGTTGCCGCACCCATCCAGATCCGGGTATATGATGACCGCCTGCTGGTCTGGAATCCCGGCGAATTGCCGGAAAACTGGTCAAAGGAGAAGCTCCTTTCCCAGCATCCGTCAAAGCCTTTTAACCCGGATGTGGCAAACGCCTTTTTCAGAGCCGGTGAAATCGAGGCCTGGGGCCGCGGGATTTACAGGATCTTTGAAGCCTGTCGGCAGTCGGGCACGCCTGAGCCGGAAATCCGTGTTGAGCCAGGCGAGCTGTGGGTGGAATTTCCATATTCGCAAAGCTACCTGGAAAGCATTGCAGCCCCGGAGACGGGTTCAGGCCCTTCGGGAAAGACTGCCCAGGAAAATTTTCCGAAGCCTTCGGAAAAAACTTCGGAAAAAACTTCGGAAAAACTGCTTGGTATGATCCGGGAAGATAAGACTGTAACCATTGCCGAGATGGCCCGGGCTCTTGGGAAAAGCACCCGGTCAGTCGAGATGCAGCTCGCAAAACTCCGTAAGACCGGCAGGATAAGGAGGGTGGGGCCGCGCAAGGGCGGTCACTGGGAAATACTGGAGGAATCCGATGAGTAAAGTCGGCCAGCTCGAAATTCTGACCCAGCAGCAGGTGATCCGGTTTTTCCGGGATCAACTCGGCTACCGCTACCTGGGCGACTGGAAGGATCGCAACGTCAACAGCAATGTCGAGAACGAGCTGCTGCGTGACTGGCTGACGCGGAGAGGATATGAAGAGCGGATCATCAACCGTGCGCTGTGGGAGTTGGATCAGGCCGCTGCCCTGTCCGGCAGCAAGGCCCTCTATGACGCCAATCGCGCCGTGTACGAAAAGCTCCGCTATGGCGTACACGTCAAGCCTTCTGTCGAGGAACAGACCATCACGGTCTGGCTGATCGACTGGGATAACCCGGAGAACAACGACTTTGCCGTGGCCGAGGAGGTGACGGTGGCGGGCGCCAACACCAAGCGCCCCGACGTGGTGCTCTATGTAAACGGCATCGCCCTGGGGGTTTTGGAGCTAAAACGCTCCACCGTGGCAGTTGCCGAAGGGATACGCCAGAACCTGGACAACCAGAAGCGCGAATTTATCAGGCCCTTTTTTGCAACTGTGCAGCTTCTCATGGCGGGCAATCCCAGCGAGGGGCTTCGATACGGGGTTATAGAAACTCCGGAAAAGTACTGGCTTGCCTGGAAAGAGGCATCAGAAATCGAAGACCCGCTGGAGCGGGGTTTGCACCAGTTGTGCAGCAAGGCCCGCCTAGTGGAGCTGGTGCATGATTTCATGGTTTTTGATGCAGGCACCAAGAAAACATGCCGGCATAACCAGTATTTCGCGGTAAAGGCAGCCCGGGAGCGGGTAAAAAGGCGCGAGGGCGGCATTATCTGGCATACCCAGGGAAGCGGCAAGTCATTGGTGATGGTGTGGCTTGCCAAGTGGATTCGGGAAAATGTCCGGGATCCGCGCGTGTTGATTATTACAGACCGAAATGAACTCGACGAGCAGATCGAGAAAGTTTTCAAGGGCGTCAATGAAAACATTTACCGCACCCGTAGCGGCCGGGACCTTGTAGGTATCTTAAACCAGGGCCATGAATGGCTGATTGCGTCCCTGATCCATAAATTCGGCGCATCCGGTGAAGGCGACGTGGATGCTTTCCTAAACGATATCCAAAGTCACCTCCCTTCGGATTTTGCCGCCAAAGGCAATATTTTTGTTTTCGTGGATGAGTGTCACCGCACCCAGTCCGGAAAACTCCATGAGGCAATGAAGGCTTTGCTGCCGGAAGCCATGCTGATCGGTTTTACGGGAACGCCGCTTTTAAAGAGGGACAAGCCCAGAAGCATTGAGATCTTCGGACCCTATATACATACCTATAAGTATGATGAGGCCGTAGAAGACGGCGTGGTCCTTGATTTGCGCTACGAGGCAAGGGATATTGACCAGTATATAACTTCCCAGGAAAAGATAGACCAATGGTTTGAATTAAAGACAAAAGGGCTTAACGACTATGCCAGAGCGCAATTGAAGCAGCGCTGGGGCACCCTGCAGAAAGTCTTGAGTTCCAGGGACCGCCTGGAAAAGATTGTATCTGACATCCTCTGGGACATGTCCACCAGGGACCGCCTGATTAGCGGATACGGCAATGCCATGCTGGTTGCCGGCAGTATTTATTCCGCATGCAGGTTGTTTGAGATGTTCCAGCAGACAGAGCTCAATGGCAAATGCGCAATCGTTACCTCCTATGTGCCGTCAACTGCAGATATCAAAGGAGAGAGCACCGGGGAAGGGGAAACGGAAAAACTCCACCAGTATGAGATATACAGGCGTATGCTGGCAGAGCACTTCAACGAGCCTGAAGAAACGGCTATGCACAAGGTCGATACCTTCGAGCAGGAGGTAAAAAAGCGTTTTATTGAAGAGCCAGGTCAGATGAAGCTGCTTATAGTGGTTGACAAGCTGCTTACCGGTTTTGATGCCCCGCCGGCCACCTATCTTTATATTGACAAGCAGATGCGGGATCACGGCCTGTTCCAGGCCATATGCCGCGTAAACCGGCTGCATACCGAGGACAAGGAAGCCGGCTATATTGTTGACTACAAAGACCTGTTCAAATCTTTGGAGCAGTCCATCAAGGATTATACAAGCGGGGCGTTTGACGCCTTTGATGCCGAGGATGTGGAGGGTCTTCTGGAAAACCGGCTGACAAAGGTTCGTGAGCGCCTTGAAGAGACCCGCGAGGCCATAAAGGCTTTGTGCGAGGCAGTGGAGCCGCCCTGGGACAGTGCTGCGTACAGGCGTTATTTTGTGGGCGCAAGTGATGATCCGGAGACCCAGAAGGATAACGAGCCCAAGCGGGTTGCCTTATATAAGCATGCAGGGGCATTTCTGCGGGCTTATGCCAATCTGGCAAATGAAATGATACAGGCGGGCTACACTGAAAAAGAAGCCGCCGAAATAAAGGCCGAGGTGGAGCATTACGAAAAGGTGCGCGAAGAGGTGAAACTTGCAAGCGGCGACTACATTGACATGAAGCTCTATGAACCAGCCATGAGGCATCTGCTGGATACTTACATAAGGGCCAGGGAAACAGAAAAACTGTGCGCCTTTGATGACATGACCCTTGTTCAGCTTATTGTTGAACGCGGCGAGGATGCGGTGAAAGAGCTGCCGGAATCCGTTGCCGATGATCAGGAGGCAATGGCAGAGACCATAGAAAACAACGTCCGCCGCCTCATCATCGACGAAATGGCAGTAAATCCAAGGTATTATGAAAAATTGTCCCGCCTTCTGGATGCATTGATAAGGCAGCGCCGGCAGCAGGCAATTGAATATAAGGAGTATTTAAAGCAAATCGTGGAGCTGACAAAAAAGGCTTCAAAACCCGGACGGGACGGCTCAACTTATCCTGAGACCATTAACACCCCCGCCCTGCAGGCTTTATACGATAACCTGGACGAAATACAGCCTGCTGAAATAAAGGACGCCGAGGCCGACTACGGCAGCCTGTCTTCCGATTATTCCAGGGAGGCAATGGCCGTGGCACTGGATAAAACCATAAGGCGCGTAAAAAAAGCCGACTGGAGGGGCAATAAATTTAAGGAACGGGAAATTTACAGGGCGATTAAGTCTGTGCTGGCCGAAAATCAGGGGATTGTGGACAGAATTTTTGAAATTGTGAAGAATCAGCGTGAGTACTAAGCGGCAAAAAGGAATTCTCCAAAAAACCATGTTAGAGGTCGGCGATATCCCGGTGGAGGTTCACCGAAAAAATATCAAGAACCTCCATCTGGGCGTTTATCCACCTGACGGTAAGGTTCGGGTTTCTGCACCGTTTCGGATGGATGACGAGGCCATACGCATGGCCATTGTATCCCGGCTGCCCTGGATTCGGCGCAAGCAGCATGGTTTTGTCAGCCAGGCCCGCGAAACCGCCCGGGAGATGATTACAGGTGAGAGCCATTATTTTCAGGGCCGCCGCTACCGTTTAAACGTGATAGAACGCCCTGGCCGCTCCAGAGTCCGCATAGTAAACAGCAGGACAATCGAGCTGCAGATTCCGCCGCAAACGGATACTGCCGGACGCTGGCGGGTAATGGAGAGGTGGTATCGCCGGCAGATGAAAGAGTTGTTTCCGGCCCTGTTAAGTGAGTGGGAGCCGATTATCGGGGTGCATGTGGCTGAATGCCGCATCAAGCGCATGAAAACTCGCTGGGGAAGCTGCAACATTGACGCAAAACGCATATGGCTGAACCTGGAAATGATTAAAAAGCCGTTTACGAGCCTGGAATATGTCCTGGTCCATGAAATGGTCCACATGCTGGAGAGAAACCATACTGAACGCTTCCGTGAACTCATGGATCAATTTATGCCGGACTGGCGCCTGCGGCGGGACGAGCTTAACCAGGCGCCGCTTGGGCATTATGAGTGGGACTTTTGATTTTTCGAAATTTGAACAGACTATAGGCAGGTTAAATGGAAATCTGCCCTTTCAGAGGAATTGCATTTTTCTCTATAAATCCTTATAAAAAGGGAATTCCGCAAATGGCAGAAATTACAAGAAGACGATCCGGTGAGCTTGTCCGGGGGGTTTTTCAAATTCTGCGAAATCATCCGGAGGGTTTGCGCGCCAAAGAGGTTCTCAGCCAGCTTGAGCAAGTTGTCCCTCCGACGGAATTCGAGGCCAGTACTTACCCGAATCGACCAAATGTTCGCAGATATGAAAAGATCGTCAGGTTTGCGACCATACCCGCAGTAAAAGCCGGCTGGCTTGTTAAAGATAAAGGATATTGGTGGATTACTGAAACGGGCAGGACGGCATTTAACAAGTTTACTGATCCGGTGGGGTTTAGCCGGGAGGCCAGAAGACTATATCGTGAGTGGAAGGCGGATCAGCCTGAAGAAGCGTCTGAGGAGGAGGAAGATTCAGCCCAGGTCGCCGCAACACTCGAAGAAGCCGAAGAAGCTGCATGGGCCGAGATTGAGACACATCTTCAACAGATGAATCCTTATGATTTCCAGGAATTGGTGGCAGGTCTTCTGCGCGCCATGGGTTATTATGTAGATTGGATATCACCGCCCGGCCCTGACAAGGGAATTGACATTGTTGCCCACCTGGACCCTCTGGGCGTGAAAGGTCCGCGTATTAAGGCCCAGGTAAAGCGAACCGGGAAAAAGGTAGCAGTAGATGGTGTCAGGGGTTTTATGGCCCTGCTTGGAGATTCTGATGTCGGGCTCTTTGTATGTACGGGGGGATTCACACGGGAAGCTGAAGATGAGGCGCGCCGGCAGGAAAAACGGCGGATTATGTTACTGGATCTTAAACGGTTGTTTGATCTTTGGACGGAGCATTATGAGGGTATTCCTGAATCCAAGAGGCGATTGTTGCCTCTTCGGCCAGTGTATTATCTGGCGCCTGATGAATAGCCCACACAGATCAAGGTTTATAAATACGGGGTATAATAAATGGATTCTTTTAATTTTTTTGATGTTTTGTGGAGACGGTTAAGAGAAGAGGACCATGATCCCTTATTAGCATGGCTTCTTGACCCCAAAGGGAACCATCCGTTTGGTTCGGCCATAATTGACGCCGTAATCAATCAACTTTATGAAACCAATCTCCCGGATGATGTATTCAATGTAAATCAACAGTATGCTTTGGGGCCTTCTTCAATTCCGGATATAGCCCTTGAAGGAGATAAATCTCTTGTAATTGTGGAAAATAAGGTTTTCAGGGCTTCAATCTCTAACGAGCAGATTGAGCGTTATATAGACCTTGGATATCGGAGAGCGGCTGGGCGGCAGTTCTTTTTAATATTAATGAGTCCCTTACCTCTGGAGCCAACTCAAGTTGTTTCTACTCCACCCCCGGCATTTGAGATTCTCAGCTGGAGTGTTTTCTCGCGAATTATAGAAGAGCAGCAGCAAAAAACAGATAATTCTTATTTTATCTCCGAGATTCTTAATCAATATCGGGATTACATTCATCAAACAATTGTCTACGGTGGTGGCAGGGGATCTTCAGCCAGGCATCCCGCAAGATTTTGGGACGAGGAGCTTTTACTTTCGGAAGCAGAAAAAGCCGTTGATACTCGGACTTTTAATTCAATAAAACAAATAATGGCATATATTCATTCCAGATATGATTCTAAATATATACGGTTCGGGAAAGGCAGCAGCATTGGTACATTCTCCCTGACTGTCCCGCACTCAGGGAAGGATGTGCTTATTTTTAATTTGGACCATAATGGAACAATTGTTCCAAATTTTATAGAGGTCAGGAAACATTTCGGTGAGGAAATAGAGAGCACCTTTCGGGCTGGAATTGAAAGAGTTTTCGGCCCTGATCCCAAGCTCCAAAAAACATATTCTTTTTTAAAGCTACAATCGATTAACACAGAGGAAATGGTTTCTGATTTCCTGCTGGTTATAGATCAGGTTTTTTCGGCGATCCAATCTGAAAATAAGAACATTTAAAGTCAGGGACCTTAATTTTTGTACCCCGATTTGTACCCCGCCGATTCTGGGCATAAAAAAAGAGCCATGGCTCGGCCATAACTCTTTAAAATAATTGGTCGGGGCGGCAGGATTTGAACCTGCGACACCTTGCACCCCATGCA
>JBKHFD010000079.1:0-7894 GCA_046540355.1 Desulfobacterales bacterium | reverse complement strand
CTTATAACAGCCCCTCTGCTTGCGGATTCCGCAAGGCGGCTGTAGATAGCAAGATAGCCGCTTTTAAATTTCGGCTCAGGCTTTTTCCATTTCTCCATTCTTTTCTTGATTTCGTCTTCAGACACGTGGAGTGTGAGTTTTCTTTCAGGAACATCTATGGTTATGTCATCTCCGTCTTTAACCGCTGCAATGGGCCCGCCTTCTGCGGCTTCCGGGGAAACATGGCCGACAAAGCAGCCGTTGTTGGTGCCGGAAAACCTGCCGTCTGTAACCAGCGCAGTTTTTAAGGCAAGGCCCAGACCGTAGATAAATTTTGAAATTCTTGCCATTTCCCGCATGCCGGGTCCGCCTTTGGGCCCCTCGTAGCGGATAACTATGACCTCGCCTTCTTTAATGAGGTTGCTGTTGACAGCTTCCATGGCCGATTCTTCGGAATCGAAAACTTTTGCTTTGCCTTTAAATTTTCTCATTGAAGGATCAATGGCTGCAGGCTTTGAAACCGCGGTGTCCGGAGCCAGATTGCCGCGAAGAATTGCCAGTCCTCCCTCGCTGCCGAAGGGCTCCTGCATGGTTCTTATGATCTCGGGGTTTTCTGTTTTGGCTGAAGCCAGGTTCTCTCCCATGGTTTTACCGCTAACAGTAATTGCCTCAAGGTCGAGCACGGAGGAAAGTTCCTTCATCACGGCCGGCACGCCGCCTGCATTGTGAAAATCTCCCACGTTTGCAGGCCCTGATGGATATACCTTCGCAATATGTGGAATTGTCCTGCTGTATTTTTCAAAATCCTCAACTGATATATCGGCTTCGGCTTCATAGGCCACAGCCGGAAGATGAAGAGCTGTGTTTGTGGATGCCCCTATGGCCATGCATACTTTAATGGCGTTTTCCAGGGATGTCTTGTTGATGATTTTTCTTGCCGTAATCTCCTTTTCAGCGAGATTCATGATCGCCCGCCCGGAATCCTGGGCAAGTCTTAAGCGCAGTGCGGATGTCGCCGGTGCGGTCCCGGCCCGGGGAAGCGTCATGCCCAGGGCTTCTGCAGTGCAGCACATGCTGTTTGCAGTGCCCAGAAAGGAGCAGGACCCGCAGCCAGGGGCTGCATTGTCCTCGAGTTCGTCAAATTCCTTCTGTGTGATTTTTCCTGCTTTCAGCATGCCCTGGGCTTCTGAAAGCGAGGTGATGTCGGAAGATCTGCCGTCAAAAAACATTCCCCCTTCCATGCAGCCTCCGGGAACTATAATAGATGGGATATCAAGTCTGGCGGCGGCCATGAGTATCCCGGGTACGATCTTGTCGCATGAACCCAGCAGAACCACAGCATCAAGACAGTGAGCATGGATCATCATTTCAATGTCGCTGGCTATCATGTCTCTTGAAGGAAGAATGTAATGCATGCCCGGATGACCGTTTGCCAGGCCGTCACATCCCGCAATAAACCCGAATTCCATCGGCGTGCCGCCTGCCTGTGAAATCCCGGTGCTCACTGCCGCGGCCACCTGGCGAAGATTGAAATGACCGGGCACCAGCGTATTCCATGAGTTGGCTATGCCTATTAAAGGGCGCTTAAGATCGTAGTCGGTATAGCCCATTGATTTTAAAAGAGAGCGCCTGGCGGGAATATTTGTTATTACGTCCTTGCTTCTCCAAAACATTTGATTATCCCCCTGAAGAAAAATTGTGCCTGATCAAACAGACCCCGCTGCCCGGATCATTTCAGCGCCTTTTTGAAACGCCTCCCGATTTACGGCTATCTTGTCCGGCCCCAGGGTTGCGGCAAGCACGGACTCGAAGGTTTGGGCGTCGACCGGCAATATGCCGGTCTCGCTTAAAGCCCCGACCATTATAATGTTTGCAAAAACCGGGTTTCCCATTTCCATGGCAGTGTTTGTGGCCTCAAGAAACCATGCCTTATCTGAAAGATCCTTTATCCACTGCCTGAACTCTTCTTCTTCGGGATAAGAAGACTCCCCGGAAATTACGGAAATGGAATGCACGGGCCTGGTGTTGCACAAGGTAAATACCTGCGGATTGCCGTAGTCCGCCAGCACCCGTACGGCCTCCGTGGGCTCCAGGGAGATAATCACGTGGGCACGCCCCTTGGGAATCTGGGGCGACCAGGTTGAATGCCCGGATATACGCAAATGGCTCATGACAGAGCCGCCGCGCTGGGATGCGCCGAAGGTTTCTCCAATAGTGACCGTGTAATCCTTGCGAGAAAGGATGTTCCCCAGCACCCGCGAGGCCATGACATTGCCCTGGCCTCCCACGCCGGTGATTACAATATTGAAAGGATCTGCCGGAAGCTTTTCTGGTGCCATGATTTATGAAACCTCCTTTTTTGTAATAGCCCCTGCCGGACATATTGAGGCGCATACACCGCAGCCCGCACAAATAACTTCATCAATGCGTGCTGCCCCCTTTTCCTTGTCCCAGTTTAAGCCCGGGCATTTAAACACCCTGGTGCAAAGACGGTTGCATCCGCAGTCCTCTCCAATACAGACGCTTTGATCAAGGTGCATTTCGTAATAAGGTTTGCCTTTTCGCTCTGGGCTTAGGGCACAGGTTTGCCTGAGGATTACTACATTTACCCCCTCGGTGTCTTCAATTGCCTCCAGGAGGGTGTTTCTGGTAGATTCCAGGTCAAAAGGATCGTTTTCGCGTACTTTTGCACCTATGGCCCTGGAAATGGATGCTATGTCAAGGGCCGGTGCCTGCCGCCCCATTGCATCCACCTGCAGCCCCGGATGGGGTTGGAATCCGGTCATGGCAGTCCCGCTGTTGTCAAATACAACCAGGGTGAAATCAGAATTGTGGTGCACGGCATTTACAAGGGCCGGTATTACCGCATGAAAAAAAGTCGAGTCCCCGGCTACTGCAACTACCGGCTGGTCCAGTCCAAATTGATCAAGTTTACCAAATCCGCTTGCAAGCCCGGTGCCTGAGCCCATGGCATGCATGGTCTTTACCGTAAAATAGCCTGTTTCGCGAATACCCATGGAATAGCAGCCGATATCGCCGCACACAAAACCTTCGCGGTTATCCATGGCAAGGACGTTGTGCAGGGTCCAGAACGATGCCCTGTGAGGACATCCCGGGCAAAAGGTAAGATCCCGGCCCGGCGCGCCGGCAAGAACACACAATTGGGCCTTCTCGGTGTAGTCTTCAGGCGCGGCTTTGTAGTCTATTCCCAGTATTGATGAAATAGCCGATATCACGTAATCCGGATTCATTTCGCCCACAGAGGGCAGCATCCCGTCCCGCTTGGCAAAAATTTTCTTTGCCCCGATTTCAGGGGCAAGCTCTGCGGCCAGGATCTTTATGTTTTCTTCCAGAAAAGGTATCACTTCCTCGACAACGAGGATCCGGCCGCATTTTTCAAGTCTGGATTTTATAAGTTTTTTTGGAAGCGGCCAGGTGGTGCCGAGTTTGAGAAGGCCCACCCGGTCGCCCGCATCCAGGATTTCAATCGCCTCGCGGCTGTAGAGATGGCAGGCTGAACTTGTTATAATAAGAAGCTCAGGCTGATCCGGGCCTGTGTAGGTGTTAAAAGGCGAGTTCTCAAAAAGTTCCTCTGCCTTTTTAAGTTTTTCCTGCTGAAGTTCGTGCTTGTATGCAACCGGGGCGCTTGTGACCGCGCCTTCCTGCGGATCAAGTATAAAACCGGTGTGCTTGAACCCGGCTTTCGGCTGGTGATCGGGCAGGGCGCCTGTCTCCACCATGCCGCTTGCATGCGACATCCGGGTCACGCTCCTTACCATGACCATGTTGCCGATTTCCTCCGAGAGTTCAAACGCCCATTTTATCATGTCCTTTGCTTCCTGGAAGTCGCCGGGCTCAAGCAGGGGAACTTCGAGAAGGCGCGCAAAGTGCCTTGATTCCCCCTCGTTTATGCTCGACAGGGCGCCCGGATCATCGCAGGGCACCAGCACCAGGCCGCCTCTTGTGCCTCCCCCGGCCAGGTGAAGCAGAAAGTCAGAGGCGACATTTACGCCGTTCTGCTTCATAACGCAAAGGCCGCGAAGTCCGGAAAATGAGGCGGATGCCGCCACTTCGGCCGCTACCTTTTCATTAACTGACCACTCAACGTAGATGTTTTGCCCGGTAGCGGCGGCAAGGTTCTCGATGATCTCCGAGGAGGGAGTGCCCGGATATCCGGCCGCAACACTGATTCCGGCTTCAAGGGCTCCGCGGGCAATGGCCTCGTTGCCCATGTACAATCGCCGCTCGCCCGGCCGTCCTTCTGTAATATTGCTCATTTTACAGCCTCCTGCCCGGAAATTATTTTTTCAAGGGTCTTTTTGTCTATCCGCAAGGCTGAACGCCTTCCTTCCGGAGTGTTTACGAGTTCGGACTCCAAGGCCCTTTCCAGGGCGCGCTTTTTCTTGCCTGCAGCCGCGGATTTAAGATGCTGCAGGCTTTGGTCCGGAAAGTCCTCCAAAATCAGGTAGCCTGCTTTGACGGCATCTTCGACAAGCTGACTGCCCTTTTTGCTGCGAACTATAAGAGTGTTCCAATTGTCAAAGCCTTCCATTGATCCTGCTGAAAGATCTGACCACTCTGCGGTCATATCCGGACATATCATGCATCCTGAAGGTACCATGGGCCGTATTTCATCAAGAGGGATTTCAATTTTCCCGGAATCTGTCTCAAGAATCAGAACCGCGGCAGGAGGAGGCGGAATAGTCATTTTACGGATTTCGGCTCCCGGTAAACGTTCTTTTATAAAGGACAAAAACGCCCGGGTATCCATGGCCCAGGTGCAAAAAACACCTATGCTCAAGGCAACGGAATCTTTAGAGTCAGAGGCCTGCAGGGGATTGGTCTTCATCTGGGCGACAGCCGTAAGCTGGCATGGCGTACCCACAATACCCATGCGGGTAAAACCGCGCCTGGCACCTTCGTTTAAAGCCGACACTGTAGGGGCTGCAGTATACTTGGAAGATGCAAAACCGCACACTTCCTGCTTGTCGGTTGCCAGGCCGGGTGCCGGCACCAGGCCGTCTCTGCCGGTCAGTACCGCGCCGTCGATTCTGCCTGTTTCCAGGGCAAACTGCATAAGGGCGGAGACCGTACCTCCGTCCTGGAAGTTTCCCTGCTCTGCCGCACCCCCGGCTTTTGCCATGTGTATGGTCAGCCAGGAGCCGAGGGGATCTTCTGGGTAAGGAATTCCGAAAAATTCCCGGGAAAGTTCTTCTAAGTCCACCTCTGTTTTCGGGCAGAAGGCGTGACATCGTCCGGTTTCTTTTGTGCACGGGAAAAGCATGGCGGTCTTTCCCCTGTAGGTCTGGAAATAGGGGCAAAGATTTACGCATGCGCCGCATCCGATGCAAAAACCGGACTGCAAAACATCTTCTGTCAACTCATTGGGGCCGAATACCTGCATCTGAAAAATCTCCGTTAAAAGGTTAAAATGTGACTCTTTCAGAAGAGGGGCGATTTTGTGACCTTTTTGAACACTGTTATCAAAATTTAAGTAAGTTTGTCAAGGGCAAACTTTGTTTGATATAATCGAACTTTATATCAATAATATTGTCCTTTTTTAACTCGGGGTCTGGTTAACAGGCATAGAAACAGGTGCTGGCCGGGACAGGTTTATAAAGAAGAAGGCTTTTACAATTTTTCCATTACTGATGACACCTTGGCATTCATGCGATTGGATTGGTCTTTGCGGTAATCAGCTTTCAGTGTCATATAGATTCGTTCGCTGTCCTTTTGAATTTCTTTGAAACAACGGTCCAAAATCTCCATAATTTCCGTCCACTCGCCTTCGATGCAGGTCCCCATGGGGTTTAACTGGTAGGACAATCCGCTGTCGCGAATAATTTCAACAGCTCTTGCTACATGGCTGCTGACACTTTTGCCCTTATCCGTCGGAAAAATTGAGAGTTCAGCAACAACGCTCATGTCAAAATCCTCCTGTTTAATTTATTAAAAATTTATTAAGGAAACGGTGCTTCCGGACCCAGGGTATATATAAGGATTTCTTACCGGGTGTCCTTATCTGCATTTTCAGCTCCTTGTTTTTCAGCAGTGACGCAGTATACGCCCAGACCGGCTCTGATACCCTGAAAACACTGGTTGTCCGATATGCAGGCGGATGATTCCCTGCGTCCGGATTCCCAGCGGTTGATTAATCCGGGTTCCCGGATTAAAGGGCGCGCCATTGCAATATAGTCAGCCACGCCTCCCGAAATTATCCGTTCCGCCGCGTTACAGGAGCGGTTGCCGCCCACCAGTATCAGGGGGGCATTTATTTTTTTCTTAAACTCCCGGGCTTCTTCTTCATAATAAGGTTCCGGGTTTTCGGTATCCCTGCCCGTCCTGCTGGGTGTAAAACGCTTGTTAATGAGCAACCCTCCACTTAATTCTATGGCGTCTATGCCGTTTTCTTCAAACATTTGCGCGGATTTCAGGCTGTCTTCGAGTTCCAGGCCGTTTTCATGGAAATCCCGGCAGTTCATTTTGATCAAAACCGGAAAGTCTTTCCCCACCGCCTGCCGTACAGCCCGGAGAATTTCAATGACCGCGCGTGCCCGGTTTTCTGCCGGTCCCCCATAGTCGTCCGTGCGGCGATTGTAATACGGGGATAAAAATTGGCTTAACAGGTAGCCGTGTGCTGCGTGTATCTGGACACCGTCAAATCCCGCGGTTTTGGCTCTTTGGGCGGCCATGATGAAGTTCTCTTTAATTTGGGTTATTTCTTCTGCGGTTAAGGCGTGTCTGGGTGTTTTTGAAATTCCGAGCTCCGAAGGAGCGCAGGGGGTTTGTCCGGCGTCCTGGACAAAGGCATGGTATCCGGCATGGGCGATCTGCAAAATGATTTTACCGCCTGCATCATGCACGGCATCAGCCATTTCTGAAAGCCCCGGCACCAGTTCATCTTTATAGACGCCCAATTGGCCGGGGCCGGCCTTGCCCTGCCTGCTGACATAGGCGTGGCTGCTTATAATCAGTCCAACGCCGCCTTTGGCCAGATCAACCATCATTTTTGTAAGCGCCGGGGTTACTGCCCCGTCTTCCTCCGCAAGGCCTTCATAGGTGGCGGATCGTACAAAGCGGTTTTTAAGTGTCATGGTGTTTATTTCTGTTATCTCAAATAATTGGGCCATCATGTCCTCTCTTTAAAAATAAATGAAATCGTTAGGGTACTTGAAGTGTTGTAAGAGCCATTTGAAATTTTAATATTTCATTGAAAAACATGACTGTCAAGCCCGGCAGTGCCGTTCCGTAATCTGACAGGCAAGTGCATGGTAAACAAACCGCAGTCTGATTGTAAGTTCTGCAAGTTTACAATTTACCGGTCCGAACCAAATTTCCCTGGCTGAAATGATGGTTTGATGCGGGACAAAGTAATTATTAAAAGCTTGTTGCCAGGGGCATTTTGTGTCACTGTGATTTTCCAAACCGCAGGACAGAGAGGGGTTTTCCACGAAAGGCAAGTATATACCCTCTTTTTTTGATTAACACGCGCAGTTTTGAAAGGAAGACTATATGGATAGGGCAGATATTGTGTTTGACCATGTTCACCTGATCAGCAAAGATCCGCAGGCCGCAGCTTCATGGTATGAAGAAAAGCTGGGCGGCAGAATTGTCAACACCTCGGAAGTCGGCGGGGCACCCCAGATTGTTGTGACTTTCAAGGGAGCTTCGCTGATTATCAGAGGGCAGAGGGAAGGCGAGCAGGCCTCAGAGAAAACCGGTCTTTACTGGGGAACTGATCATTTCGGGTTCAGCGTGAATGGCGATTTTGATGGATTCTGTAGTGATTTGAAAAACAACGGAGTCAAATTTACACTCGACCCTGTTGATTTCAGGCCCGGCGTGCGTATTGCCTTTATTGAAGCCCCGGATAGCGTAAGCATAGAACTTCTCCAAAGAACTTAAGGGACGTCCT
>JBKHFD010000078.1:0-8011 GCA_046540355.1 Desulfobacterales bacterium | reverse complement strand
GCAGGGTTTCCTTCCTGCAAAAATACCGCCGCGGCGGTGTAAATTGCTTTTTACGCGTCCATCCCATTTCGGAGAACGTTTTTTATTTCCCAGCTTTGTTGTAGAGGGGCGACATGCTGCGAAGCGTCTTTACCACCCCTGAAAGCGATTCAAGAAACCTGTCAATATCCTCAATGGTGTTGTCCATGCTCCAGGATATCACAATCGTGCCCTGGGCGTCTGAATGGCTCAATCCCAGTGACAGCAGCACATGTGAGGCCCTCAGGGAACCGGTGGCGCATGCGGACTTGGTGGAAACAGCCACGTTGTCTTCATCGAGCATCAGCATTACGCTCTCACCCTCTATATATTTAAGGGAAACGTTTAGCAGGCCCGGGAGACTGTGCTCAAGGTTGGTATTTACAATATACTCGTCTATATACTCCGGCAGTTTTTCAACCAGGTGGGTTTTGATCTCTTTTAGGCGGACAAGGCGCTCTTCCATGTACTTTGCCGCAAGTTCGGCGGCTTTTGCCATGCCTGTTATACAGATGAGATTTTCGGTTCCCGCCCGCTTGTTGTTCTCCTGGACTCCGCCGTCGAGCAGAGGAAAGATCCGGGCTCCGCGGCGAATATATAAACCTCCGGCCCCGGGGGGACCGCCGTACTGATTGGATCCGAAACTGAGCAGATCAACGTTTAACTTTTCCACATCAACCGGCACCACGCCCACCGAGTCCACTGCGTCGCTGTGAAACAGAACCTTGTTTTCCCTTGTTATGCGCCCTATCTCCTCTATGGGCTGCATGGTGCCGGTCTCGTTGTTGCTGTGCATTACCGAAACCAGTATGGTCTGATCGGTTATTGCGTCTTCCACGGCTTTGGGATCAACGCGTCCCAGGGTGTCGACCGGAAGCGAGGTTACTTTGAAACCCTGGGACGAAAGTCTTTTAATGCTTCTTAATACCGAGTTGTGCTCAACATTGGTGGTAATAATGTGATTGCCCTTTTCCCGGTTGGCAAGGGCCGCACCCTTTATTGCATGATTGACCGATTCCGTGCCGCAGGAGGTAAAAACAACATCCCTGGGATTTGCCGCGTTGATAAGCCCTGCAACTGTTTGGCGTGCATCCGAAAGGATTTCCGCCGATTTTTCCCCGGCCTTGTGCTGGCTTGACGGGTTGTGCAGATCACTGTGGACCGCATCTGTCATGACATCCTTGACTTCCGGCAAAAGCGGGGTAAAAGATATGTTATCAAGATTAATGTAATTCATCTCCGCCCCCTTTTTAATGCTCTTCTTCCGTAAGTTTTCTCTGACAGGCTTCGCAAAATTCAGCATCCTCGCTTATCTCAACGTCGCAATAAGGACAGTGGCATGTTTCACCGTCGCCGTGCTCGTGCTTTTCCTGCCTTTCCTCAGGTTTTCTGACCACCCCGGCCTTTTTGTCCTCGTAGTCCTGAACCGCCATGTGAAGGGCATCAGCCCCCAGATTCGAGCAGTGCATCTTATTTTTTGGCAGCCCTTCCAGTGCATCGGCTACATCCTTGTTTGTAATATTTTTAGCCTCTTCCAGTGTTTTGCCTTTTGCCAGTTCAGTGAGCATGCTCGATACCGCTATGGCTGAGCCGCAACCAAAAGTCTGAAACTTAATGTCTGATATCCGGTCATTTTCATCAACTTTAAGATAAATCGTCATCATGTCCCCGCACAGGGGGTTGCCCACTTCGCCCACCCCGTCGGGGTCCTCGATTACGCCCACGTTTCGCGGATTTTTGAAATGATCCATTACTACCTGATTATACATGTCGTTTCCCTCCGTATTTGTTGTTAGTATTCATTTATCAGAATAAGCATGAAACATTTATTGTAAAATATGATTTTTAAACATCTCAGCCGAAGCGTCTCACAATTGCTTGACCCGCAGGCAAAACATTCTTATTTTTAAAATTGTAAAAGTTCAATTTATTTTCACTACCTGTACCTCTTTGTTTTCTCTTCTCCGGCAGCAAATTTATTGTACTTCCTCCCTGTTATGAGAGGGATTTTAATAAAAACCCGCATGCCAAAATTGCGGCCTTTCCCAAACCATCCAAGAAGGGGGACGGAAAAATGAAAAAACAACTTTTAAATTATGACACCCTGGTTAAAGTGGCAAATGCGATTTCCCATTCCAGGGACCCCGAGGAAGTAGTACTGCTGGCGGTGGAAAGCATCACAAGGGCCCTGGATGTAAAGGGGTCTGCGCTGTTCCTGGTCAACAGGGAAACAAAGGAACTGGAGATAGCTGCCTCGTTCGGCCTGAGCAACAACTACATAAACAAGGGGCCTCTTAGCGCACTAAAATCCATTTCCGAATCCCTGGACCAGGGTCCGGTGGCCATTTACGACGTCACCGATGACCCCAGGATTCAGTATCCAGAGGAAGCCCGAGTAGAAGGCATAGCCTCGATTCTTTCCGTGCCTGTGATGATCCAGGGACGGTCCATAGGAGTGCTTCGCGTCTATACGGCCGAACCCTGGGAATTCACCCTTGAGGACGTGAATTTCGTACAGGCGGTTGGAAGCATTACCGGCATGGCTATTGACATGGCACGCCATTACAAAGGTATGAAGCAAAGCATCGAAGCGTTGAAAACAATACGCACGCAGGCCAAGGGCAAATCCGCTTCGGGGACAACCCGGGACACTGCGTAAGCACGACAACTGCATAAATAAAACAATCATCCTGTTGATTTTCAGGTCCGGGCTGTGATATCGAAAAAATGTCGGCTTCATCCGGTTCACTGTCTAAAGGAAGGAGATCTGCATGTTTTCATTTCTGCCCGGACCGATACGGGGTATAATTGCGTTTCTTCTTTACACGGCAAACACCATAGGCGGGGTTTTTACCATGATACCGTTTGTTGTGCTCAAGGTAATTATCCCGCACGAAGAAACCCGCCATCAACTTACCCGTGTGATTACGGCCATCGCCTGGATATGGGTTAATATTAACAGCCTTATCCTGTATGCAACACAGAAAATCCGGTTTGACGTCGAGGGGCTGGAAGGCTACAATCCCAGGTCGTCGTACCTGATTATCAGCAACCACCGCTCCTGGGCCGACATACTGATGCTGCAGCATCTGTGGAAACACCGCGTACCCTTTCTCAAATTCTTTATAAAAAGGGAACTCATCTGGGTGCCCCTTCTCGGGATTGCCTGGTGGGCTCTTGACTTTCCATTCATGAAGCGTTATTCAAAGGAATTTTTGAAAAAACATCCTGAGCTTAAAGGAAAAGACATAGAAACCACGCGCCGGTATTGTGAAAAATTCAAAAAATCGCCCGTCTCGGTGATAAACTTTGTTGAAGGCACAAGATTTGACGAATCAAAAAGACAAAACCAGGAGTCTCCGTATAATCACCTGTTAAAACCCCGGCCCGGCGGAACCGCGGTGGTGCTGTCCGCTATGGGGAAATACCTGGAGGCGATTATTGACGTCACAATAGTATATCCTGAAAACAGCGCACCGCTGCCGTTCTGGGATTTTTTAAAGGGTAAAATCTCTCTGGTGGTCCTCCGGGCCCGCAGGCTGGAAATCCCTTCAGAGTTTATCGGCCGCAGCTTCGACCAGGACCCGGAATTCAGGGAGCAGTTCAAAAATTGGATAAACGCGCTGTGGGAAGAAAAGGACCGGCAGATAGCCAGTATTCTTGAAAAATATAAGGAGGAAACCGATGACGCACCAGGATGCCGATCTTAAAAAAACTTATACTTTCAGTGATTACATATCATGGACGCTTTTGACGCTGATTCCTGTTCTAACCGCCATTTACGGCATTTCAAGGGTATCCCTCCTATGGACCGTAATTTATCTGATAGTAATGGCAATCTGCTTTGCCGGCATCATATACAGATTTTTCTGCACACATTGCCCCCATTACAAAAATGCAGGCCAAAGTACAAAATGCATATTCCTTTGGAAAGTCCCGGCCTATTTTGCCCCGAGGCCCGGCCCCCTGAATTTCTTTGACAAATTAATGGTATCAGCGGGATTTGTCATTGCAATCGCTTTTCCCGTGTACTGGCTGCTCGCCAGCCCTCTTCTGCTGATTATTTATGCCCTTTCCTGGGCAGTGCTGTTTATTTTCCTCTACAGATACGAATGCATAAGATGCATCCACAAAGACTGCCCCATGAACAGGATGCCTGAAATCCCCGGGTCATAAAACGGACTTGGCGGTATTTTCTGCTATGAAATTTTTCCCGTATTTCTGTGAAAAAAAAGCAAGCCCGGGGACCTGTATCAAATAGGCCACAATTAGAACAAACATTACAGCCGCGACCTGATCAACGGGAAACGAGGAAAGCGCTATGGCGATTGCAATATTTATATGCCTTGCAGCAGAAGTATAAACCAGAACAAGCCCTTTTTTACTTCCAACAATATTTTTCCCCACAAGATACTTCATCCAGAAAACAGAGGCCCCATACATAAATATATAATACAGAGCCACCGGAATCACGACAAATACCAGGGCTCCATAATTTTCCAATAGCATGGCGTTTCTCTGCTGGGACATCACAAGAAAAACCAGTATTATAATTCCCAAACTTGAAGCTGTTGCGGTGTTTGGCTTTATCCTGGAGGAAAAAAAAGCTTCTCCTTTAAATCTCAAAATCAGTTTTCTTAAAATTCCGCCAATTACCAAAGGCACGAAAAAAACTGTAAAAATATTTTTCACTATCATGAAGGTGCTGATTTCAATAAGCTTATCGGCAAGAAGCGGAAATACAAAGGGAAGTCCTATAAAAGCTGCAAAAAGAATATTTAAAGGCGTCAGATACAGCGCAGTGGCAAGACTGGCATTTGAAAACGAAGTCCAGGCCACGCTCATGGCACTTGTGGGGATAAGTGAAATCAAAAGAAGTCCCGTAAAAAAAAGGGGCTGATCCTTTAAAAAAACAATGCCGATTATAAAGGCAAATGCAGGGGAGACCACAAAGTTTAAAATAATGCTGCAGAAAACAGGTCTAGGCTCTTTGAAATGATCAAATATCTCCCCGAAATCGGTGTTGATCATTACAGGAAAAATAACGAAGGCCACTACAATAAAAATCAAAAACTCTTTCGGAGTGTTAAACCCTCCCTGGAAATAAACCACTGAAATTCCGACTAAAAGGGCGAGAAGTATAAAATAATGAAGATGCTTTTTAAGAAACATAAAAACAGCCTTATCCTATTTTGTTTTCAGCCTGAACTCTTTTACAGGCTTATCACTGCGGCATCACAGGCCAGACGGATCAACTCCGAGGCCGCGGCCATCCTGGCGCCTTCAATCAGATCTTCCTCATAAATCCGCCTTGCCTTTGCGCAGGGTGTGCACACCAGTATGGGCACCTCGTGGGCCTGCAAATAAGCCAGCAGATCATCGGCCACATCTCCCGTTGCTGCACGCAGATGTTCTGCAAGTCCCTCTTTGGCTATATAAACCGCCTCATCAAGCAAAAACAGGGTAACATTTTTGCCTTCCCCGTGTGCCACCGTTGCCAGATGCACTGCCCTGGTGGATCTGTTTGTATTATTCGTACCGCAGGACAAAGCTATCACCACGTTTTCTGTCATTTTTTTTCCCTTTCTTTTGTTTCCGTTCATTCTTTAAAGTTATTATTAATTTCTGCGGGCATTTCTGCCGCCCTTGTCAGCAGGTTTTCCCTCGTAGCCGAGTTCCCTGAAATTCAGTTCCCCCATATGCACATCGTGTTCAGGGGACGGATCTGCCATGGTAGAACTCAAATCCCCGTGTTTTCATTGCCCCCGGCCCCTCCCTACCAATGACAAGTACCGCAGTTTCTGCCCCGTTTTCAAAATAAAAGGTGTCATCTTCCATTCCGTAGCCTGCATAATATCCTCCTGCCTGCGGCAAAAGCCCTTTTCCATTCCTTCTGCCTCTTCTTTGACAAGCGTTTTTGTTTTACTAAAAAAGTATTAAAACACCTGCCTTCAGGAACCAGTTCCTATCGCTTGTTTTAGAGCCCCTTCCAGCACCTCCTTGGGCTGGAGGCCGACAAAGCGCATAAGTTCTTTTCCGTCCTTAAAGACAATAAGGGTGGGAATGCTGTAAACACCCAGCCGCTTGGCCACTTCCCGGTTTGCCGATACATCGAGTTCAGCCACTGAAGCCTCGACATCGAATTTCCCGGCGAGTTCCTCTATTATGGGCGTCTGAGCCTTGCATGGCCCGCACCACGGGGCATTGAAATCCACCAGGCAAACACCGCGTTCTGTTGTCTGGTCGAATGCCTGTGCGTTTTCAAGTTTAATAATCTCCATAGCTCCCTCTCCTTTATCTTTTTTGGCCCTTTCCTATCAAAATCCGTGCCGAAACTTGAGGAACGACTCCCGGCAGGCAAATATCATATAAAATCAAATAAATACTCGAACCCACCCGGGGAAAAACAGAAGAGGGAAAGAAAAGATACAGGAATTGACCGTTTCGGGTGGCGTAAACACCAAAAAAGTAACGTTCTGGTAACGCCACCAAAACCGAAAAAACCACCCTCCATGCTGCTCAGTAACCTGTTATTCTCCTTCAGGAGGACTTAGCGGAATATTGTATTTTTTCATGTATTTCCATATTGAAGTCCGGCTTTTCCCAAGCCTCCGGCCTACTTCCGCCTTATTCCACCCACATTCCTCCAGAAGCGCAAGCAGAGATTCTTTGTCAAGCCTTTTTTTATCCATGGACACAGACCCGGAACCCGGAGAATCAACTCCGGGATCAAATTCCATTTGCCTTATTTCCACGGGCAGGTCAAAGACATCAATCCACGACCTCTCACACAAAACAAATGCATGCTCAATCGCATTTTCAAGTTCCCGAACATTTCCCGGCCAGTTATAATCCATAAGGAGCTGCAGCGCATCCCTTGTAATACCGGAAATCGATTTGCCGGTCTTTCTGTTGAATCTGTCCGTAAAATGACGGACAAGCAGGGGAATATCCTCCCTTCGCTTGCGAAGCGGCGGAATAAATATCGGAAAAACTTTAAGCCTGTAGAACAGATCCTCCCGGAAAAGCCCCTCACGGACCAGCGCGTAAAGATCCTTGTGAGTGGCTGCAATGACCCTGATATCTATCTTCCTGGGCATTGTCTCGCCCACACGCTCGATCTGCCTTTCCTGAAGCACGCGCAGCAACTTTAGTTGAATTAGAGGACTTACATCCCCTATTTCATCAAGTAAAATGGTTCCGCCGTGGGCTTCCTCAAATCTGCCGATCCTGTCCCTGTGAGCCCCTGTAAACGATCCTCTGGCATGTCCAAAAAGCTCGCTTTCCAGAAGCGACTCAGAAAGTGCGCTGCAGCTGACCACCACCAGTGGGCCTTCGGCACGATCGCTATTGTAATGAATCGCTCCGGCGGTCAACTCCTTGCCGGTACCTGATTCACCCTGGAGGAGAACGGTTGCATCGCTTTTAGCAGCCACTCGCACCGCCCTGAAAACCTCTTTCATAGCATGGCTTTTGCCTATTATATTACCGACCTGATGAATTTCCAAAAGCCTCTGCTGCGCCTCTTCGGCCTTTTTCCTTGCCGCTGTTAGCTCAGTAAGATCAGTCACGGTTTCCACCACGCCTACAACATTATTGTCGTCATCCCTGAGCACTCTGGCATTTTTTATCACAGAAATTCTGCTGCCATCCTTGTGCTTAAGCTGGCATTCAGCCGGTTCCACGGCCCCCTTTTTATATACCTGACATTCTTCAATGTCAGCCGGGCATTCCCTTCCAAAACACAGTGTGAAATTAAGAAGAGAACAAAACTGGCCAAGAGCCTCTTCGGCGTTGTAGCCGGATATTCTTTCCATAGCCGGATTCCACGAGGTAATTCTCCCTTCAGAGTCAAGGGTAAAAACCCCTTCTCCCATAGCGTCAAGAAGCATCCTTGCAAAACGGCTGTCCCATATGTTCTTCATATCACCGTATTTTTTTTCCATATAATACTCCTGTTTTCAAATTTCCCGGCAACGAAATTACCGCCTCA
>JBKHFD010000077.1:0-8287 GCA_046540355.1 Desulfobacterales bacterium | reverse complement strand
TTGGTAGCGGGGAGAGGATTCGAACCTCTGACCTTCGGGTTATGAGCCCGACGAGCTACCAGACTGCTCCACCCCGCAATATTGAATTTATTTATATAATATTTTACAAAATGTATGTCAAGAACCTTTTTGGGGGCTGAGACTTTCAAGCTTTCTTTTTATGTCCTGGGCTGCGCGCCCGCTTTTGTCCGCATCAGGAATGCGCACCAGGATTCTTTTTTCGCGCCCGGCAGCCCCGGAAATAATTTCCATGTCCGATTTCGGGATTTTCAGCTTGCCGGATATAAATTTGAGGCACGCCCTGTTGGCCTTTCCCTCAGCCGGCGGAGCGGTCAGCCGTATTTTCAGGGCGTTATTGTAAAAGCCCGCTGTCTGATTCGCCGACGCCCCGGGCTGTACGTAAACCTTGAACACTATCCCTTTGCTTGTTGTTTTAACGTCCATGCTCCACTTATGGCCGGCTTCCATGTTAATTGGCCGTGTTTTCCGCTGCCGCCTTTTCTATTTTTTCCATGAGTTCGTCATAATTATAGGTTGCCGCTATTTTCGGAAACTCCTTTACCACGTTTTCCGGCGGACGGAACAGAAAAGCGTTGTCTGCTGTCTCAAGCATGTTGATATCGTTGTAGGAATCGCCGAAAGCGATAACCCTGTAATTAAGACTTTGCAGGGCTTTGGCTGTTTTTTTCTTGCCGTCCTTCTGGCGTAGTTCATAGCCCGCGATTCTCCCTGTTTTATCCACATGCAGGTGATTGCAGAAAAGGGTGGGGCGTTTGAGTTTTTCCATGAGAGGGTTGGCAAATTCAACGAACGTGTCTGATACGATTATTATCTGGTGCTTCGCCCTTATGTCGTCGAGGAATTCGAGGGCCCCGGGCAGGGGGTCTATGTGGGCGATTACTTCCTGAATATCTGACAGTTTCAGACCATGGGCGTCCAGCACGGATAGCCTTTTGCCCATTAGTACGTCGTAGTCCGAGATGTCCCTTGTGGTAAGTTTTAGCTCGTCAATGCCGGTCTTTTCAGCAACATTTATCCATATTTCAGGTACAAAAACACCTTCCAGGTCCGAACAGAGTATGTGCTGCATGCTTGTCCTCTTCTTATTCCCTTTGCGCTTTTTCCTCCTCAGGGGATTCAATGCGGATTAAAACAGGTCTTTGCGGTATGACATCGAGTTCGGCGATTTTGTCTATGGCCTTTTTTACCTGAGCCTCGTTTGCCCGGTGGGTAAGTATGTATACCGGCACCACGCCGTCCACCCTGTGTTCAGTCTGATGCACAGACTTTATTGAAATGTCATGCTCTCCGAGTATGCCTGCGATTTTTGCCAGCACTCCGGGCTTGTCAAGGGCGGAAAACCGGAAATAATAATGGGTGTTTATGTCATCAATGGGCTTTACCGGAATTTTCCTTGTCCTGTCCTTTTGATAGGACAGAATCGGAACCCGCATTGTCCCCCCCGCAATAATGCTTCTGCAGATGTCCACCATGTCGCCGGTTGCGGCGCTTGCGGTGGGCATCATTCCGGCGCCGTGCCCGTAGAGGATCATGTCGCCCACTGCATCGCCTGTAACAGTTACTGCATTCATTGAACCGCTCACATTTGAGAGCATATCTGAAAAATGTATCATGGCGGGATGAACTCTGGCCTCAACATTCTGCCCGTCAGATTTTGCAATTGCCAGCAGCTTGATCCTGTAGCCGCACTGCGCGGCAAACTCGATGTCCATGGGGGTAATCTCCGATATCCCCTCCATGTATACATCATCGTAGTTAATGTCCATGCCGAAAGCTATGGCAGACAGTATTGCAAGCTTGTGGGCCGCGTCATATCCGTCCACGTCAAGGGATGGATCAGCCTCGGCATATCCCTCGGCCTTTGCCTGCCCCAGGGCTTTTTCAAAGCTTATCCCCTCTGCTGCGATTTTTGTCAAAATATAGTTGCAGGTGCCGTTAAGGATGCCCGTGACCGAGTGTATCCGATTTCCGACAAGGGACTCTCTGATGGTTTTTACAATGGGCATGCACCCGCCCACACTTGCCTCAAATGCCAGTGTAACGCCACTTTCAGAGGCCAGATTCACCAGGTCGTTTCCGCATGATGCCAGAAGAGCCTTGTTTGCCGTGACAATATGCTTGCCGTTTTTAATACCCCTGATGATAAGTTCCTTTGCGATTTCCGTGCCGCCTATCATTTCAAGGACAATTTCAATCTCAGGGTCGTCCACCACCTCGGAGGGATCGGTCGTCAGAACCCCGGGTGCGAACTCCACTCCGCGATCTCGATCTATATCAAGGTCCGCAGCCTTTTTGAGCACCGGCTCGGCGCCCAGTCTGGCGCATATGAGTTCGCGGTTTTCGGTCATCATCCTGGCAATGCCTGTGCCCACTGTGCCGAGACCGAGAAGTCCGATGTTTATTTTCTGCATAAATTCCTGCCTGACTGCCTTTTATCCAATTCCGGGCTAAAGCGCTTTCTTGATTCCCCTTACTGCCTGCTTTATACGCATGTTATTTTCAATGAGCGCAAATCTTACATACTCGTCCCCGTATTCACCGAAACCCACGCCGGGAGAAACCGCTACATTGGCCTCCTTTATCAGTTTCTTGGAAAACTCCAGGGACCCCATTTCTCTGTACGGCTCGGGGATTTTGCCCCATACGAACATGGTTGCCCTGGGCGGCGGGATTTCCCAGCCGGCCCTTGCAAGGCCCCTGATCAGTGCGTCGCGCCTTTCCTTGTAGGTGTTGCAGGTTTCTGCCACACACTCCTGGGGTCCGTTTAAGGCTATGATGCTTGCAATCTGGATGGGCTGGAAAATGCCGTAGTCCAGATAGCTCTTGATGCGTTTTAAAGCAGCCACAGCCTCGGTGTTTCCCACGCAGAAGCCGACCCTCCAGCCCGGCATGCTGTAGCTCTTGGAAAGCGAGAAAAACTCCACCCCCACGTCCTTGGCGCCCTTGGCCTGCAGAAAGCTTGGAGGCCTGTAGCCGTCAAACACTATATCCGCATAAGCCAGGTCATGAATCACGAAAATGTCGTGTTCCTTTGCAAAATCCGCGATTTTCTGGAAAAAATCCAGGTCCACAACCTCGGTGGTCGGATTGTGCGGAAAGCTGAGTACCATTACCTTCGGCTTGGGCCAGGTATGCCTGGTTGCGTTCATCAGGTTTTCAAAAAAGTCTGTGTCCGGGCCAAGCGGTATATAACGGACATCTGCACCTGATATAATTGCCGAGTACGGGTGTATCGGATAGGTAGGGTTCGGGGAGAATACCACGTCTCCCGGCCCCGTCGTTACCAGCATCAGGTGAGAAATCCCTTCCTTTGCACCAATGGTTGCAATGGCTTCAGTTTCGTAGTCTATATCCACGTCAAAACGGCGTTTATACCAGTCCGCTATCGCCATTCTGAGCTTGCGTATTCCCATGGAGGCAGAATACCTGTGGTTATGAGGCTTTTGAGCAGCCTCCACAAGTTTGTCTACGATGTGTTCCGGAGTCCCCAGATCCGGATTGCCCATACCCAGGTCCACTATATCTTTACCGGCATGTCTCAGCTCCATCTTCAGTTCGTTGACAGCGGCAAATACATAGGGCGGAAGGCGATTTAATCGTGCAAAAGTTTTCATATCTACCTCGCTGTTGATTCGTGTAATATTTATTGGGATATCTTGTTTGAATACACTACATTTGCGGGCTTGTCAAAAATTTTGTTTTGACTTTTATTTGCAATTCAGATAACAATACATACTTTTCTTTTTATTGATTATAGGTTCTGTTTTTCAAGGCGGGCCTTTAAGTAATTCACTTTCTCTTAAAATATTATTATTTACAGGATAACAGAATGTCAGACAGGAATGATCCTTCTTCAACTTACGCTGCCGCGGGTGTGAATATCGACAAGGCAAACGAATTTGTCAAGTCGGTTAAAAGAATTGCATCCAAAACCCCCCGAACCGGGGTTATGGGCGAAATCGGCGGCTTCAGCGGTCTTTTCTCCCTAAATACCACGGGTTACAAAAATCCGGTCCTGGTCAGTTCCACGGACGGCGTTGGCACAAAGCTTAAAATAGCTTTTATGATGAACAAACACGACACGATTGGTGTTGACCTTGTTGCCATGTGCGTCAACGACGTGATCGTCCAGGGGGCTAAGCCGCTTTTTTTTCTGGATTACATGGCCATGGGTTCGCTTAATGTGGAGGTTGCAGAAAAGATTGTTGAAGGTATTGCAGAAGGTTGCAGGCAGGGGCAGTGCGCCCTTATAGCGGGAGAAACAGCCGAAATGCCGGGCATTTATAATGACAACGAATACGATCTTGCCGGTTTTGCGGTGGGCGTGGTTGATAACGACAGAATAGTTGACGGATCGGAAATCCGAGGCGGCTCCAAGCTGATAGGCTTTGCCTCTTCGGGTCTGCACAGCAACGGCTATTCTCTGGTAAGAAAGATCTGTTTTGACGATCTTAAGCTTGGTGTTGACTCCCACGTGCCCGAACTGGGCAAAACTCTCGGGGAGGAGCTGCTAACTCCCACAGTGATTTATACCGAAACTGTAAAACGTCTGCTAAGGGATTTCTCAGTTCAGGGATTGGCCCATATAACAGGAGGCGGAATTGCCGAAAACCTGCTGCGGGTTATTCCGTCTGCATGCAGCATAACCCTCTACAGGGATTCCTGGGAGGTGCCAGCGATATTCAGGTTTTTGCAGGATGCCGGCCGCGTAAGCGATGAGGAAATGTTTCGCACTTTTAATAACGGCATAGGCATGATCGCGGTTGTGCCTGAAAGAAACGCTCAGGAAATCATCGACCGCAGCACCGGAATGAAAGAGAAGGCATGGATTATAGGAGAAGTGAGCTCTCGTCGTAAATCAGACACAACAAGGTTCCGGTGGTATTCATAAAGTTAATAAGTTAAGGGCCTCCCCCGTGCTTATACTGGGAATTGAAACCTCCTGCGACGAAACCGCAGCAGCAGTGATAAAAGACGGAACCAGGATTCTTTCCTCTGTTGTGGCCTCCCAGGTGGAAGTGCACCGCGAATACGGCGGAGTTGTCCCGGAAATTGCCTCGCGCAGGCACATAGAGGCTATTGTGCCGGTGGTCTCCCGAGCCATCGGGGATGCTAAGATTACTGCAAAAGACCTTGACGGGGTATCTGTCACCCAAGGGCCCGGCCTGGTGGGCGCTCTTCTTGTCGGTTTTTCCTTTGCCCGGGCCTACGCGTATGCGCGCGGGCTTCCCTGGACCGGGGTTGACCACCTCCACGGCCACTTAAATTCCGTGTTTCTGGGCCAACGCGCCCCTGATTTCCCCTTTGCAGCCCTGCTTGCCTCGGGCGGCCATACTGCCATTTATATGGTGCATTCGTACACAAGCTATAAATGCCTTGGTCAGACCAGGGACGATGCTGCGGGCGAGGCATTTGACAAGGTGGCCAAGATGCTTGAGCTGGGATATCCGGGCGGTCTTGTTATCTCTCGACTTGCAGAATCAGGAAACCCTTACAATATTAGTTTCCCACGGGCTTACCTTGACAAAAACGCCTTTGACTTCAGCTTCAGCGGCATTAAAACCGCTGTAAAGCGCTATATTGAAACCCATGCGGATTATCAACTTCGTCTACCTGATATCGCTGCAGGTTTCCAGTCAGCGGTGGTTGATGTGCTTGCAGACAAGCTGATCCTGGCCGCAGAGCAGCACAATTGTCCGCGCCTGGCCTTGGTGGGTGGGGTTGCTGCAAACGATTCCCTTCGTAAAAAAGTTTTTTCAGAGGCTGAAGCCCGCGGAATGCTGGTTTTCGTGCCAGAACCAAGCCTGTGCGGTGATAACGGAGCCATGATCGCAGCAGCAGGCTATCACACCCTCTCGGATCCCTCCGCTCCGCGCGGCCGGTTTGACGACGACGTATATTCCCGGCAGAAGGCAAGCCCTTGACCTGTTAACTTTATCAATTTTCCGGACTCTTAATTCTCCGCTCTGCCGGGCAATTTGTATTTGTAAATTTTACTTGTTGAGCTGGTATTTTCGGACAGCCCGGTTGTGTTCGGAAAGGTTCTTTGAAAAATGGTGGGATTTGTCAGGCTTTGCCACAAAATAGAGGTAATCGGTGTCTGCGGGATACAGGGCTGCTTTAAGAGAGGCCCTGCCGGGATTGGCAATCGGCCCCCGGGGCAGCCCTTTGCTGGTATATGTATTGTAGGCTGATGGCGTTTTTAAGTGTTTGCGGGTGATGTTTCCGTCAAAGTCCTCTATACCGTATATAACAGTCGGATCGCTGTCAAGGCGCATACCTTTTTCAAGCCTGTTATGAAAAACAGATGATATTAGTTTTCGTTCGCCCTCGGCCCCTGTCTCCTTTTCTATGATGGAGGCAAGTATAACGATCTCGTGGACGGAGAGCCCGAGTTCTTCGGCCCTTTTTTCCCACTGTTGCGAAAATACGTTCCAAAATCGCTTCACCATGGTACGTATAATATTTTCTGCCGATATCGACCTTTCAAAAAAATAGGTCTCGGGAAACAGATAACCTTCGGCAGTGTCTGCGGGGATATTCATATTTTTTACAAGCTCCGCGTCAGTTGCTGCATCGACAAAATCCTGCTTTTTGCACAGCCCGGCCTGTTCGGCCCTCCCAGCGGCCTGGTACAAATTTATCCCCTCGGCAACGGTCAGCCGGTGTAAGATCACCCTTCCTTCCGAGAGCTGTTTAAGAATTTCTCCCGGGCTCATTCTTCCGGATATCCTGTATTCCCCGGCCTTGATTTTTGTGGTTGCTTTCTGGTAAGATGCTAGAATTCGAAATTTGAGGGGATGGCTTATTATTTTTTTTTCCCGGAGCTGATCAGTGATCGCCCTGAAGCTTTGCCCCTGCTCAACTACAATTTCCACGGGTATACCTATTGACTCGTTTGCAGGAGTTCGGGCATACTCGGCCATGTGGCGGATAAAAAAACCGCCGGCAGCCGCTGCTGCAAACAACAAAAGGACAACAACAATAATAATCTTTTTTATCATCCACTTAAACACATAATATTTTAAAAGTTAGCGTTAATAGAATAAGTTAAGGGCGTTCACTCCCTTTTTACAGGAGACCATAATTTTATGAACAAATCAACACAAAAACAACAATACCAGGGCTTTGAACAAGGTCCCATAAGGCCGCCCAGCGAGGCATACAGTCTTTTAATACGCGTTACCCGCAATTGTCCCTGGAACAAGTGTAAGTTCTGCCCGGTATACAAGGGCACAAAGTTTTCCTCAAGACCTGTTGAGCATGTGAAAAAAGACATCGACACGGTACACAGGCACTTGGTAGTCATACGCGATATGAGCGACTCAGAGGGGCGCATCCTGCGCGAAGATATGGACAAATACCTTGAAGGGGTATCGGGCTCTGACAGGCAGGCATTTTTTGCGGCTCTTCACTGGTATGCAGGGGGCATGGAGTCGGTGTTTCTGCAGGATGCAAACAGCATGATCATTAAGCCATCTGAATTAATAGAGATCCTGACACATTTAAGAAACCGCTTCCCGTGGGTGGTACGCATTACAACCTATGCCCGTTCCCGCACTGTTGCACGCATAAGCGACGAGGACCTGAAGGCAATCGCACGTGCAGGATTAAACCGTATTCATATAGGCATGGAGTCCGGCTCTGACGAAGTTTTGAAAATTGTGCGAAAGGGCACCACAAAACAGCAGCACATCCAGGCGGGTCAAAAGATTGTTTCCGCAGGTATACAGCTTTCCGAATACGTGATGCCGGGCCTTGGCGGAAGGGCGCTTTCCCGCATTCACGCGCTTGAGTCCGCCGATGCCTTAAACCGGATCAACCCCGACTATATTCGTTTGCGAAGCCTGGCAATACCGAATACGACCCCTCTTTATGCGGATTACGAATCAGGGATGTTTGAAAAGCTTACAGATTACGAAACCGCCGAAGAGATCCTGCTTTTAATAGAGAACCTTGAAGGCATTTCCAGCAGGGTCAGAAGCGATCATATTCTGAATCTTTTCGAGGACCTTGAAGGGACGCTGCCCCGGGACAAAGAAAAAATGATCGCCATGATAAAGCGGTTTCTGTCAATGGACCCATATGAAAGAATGCTCTACCAGGTAGGACGCAGACTGGGGCATTTCCGCTGCCTGGACGACCTTGAAAACCCCTCGGCAAGGACTGAAATCGAAAAAATCTGCCGTTCCCACGGCATCACCCCCGAAAATGCAGACCAGGTAATAGACGAAATAATGAGGAGATTTGTGTGACAGCTTCTTTT
>JBKHFD010000076.1:0-8848 GCA_046540355.1 Desulfobacterales bacterium | reverse complement strand
GCGCCATTAATTTTCGCCTGTCGAGTATGGTTTGGAGTATGCAATGGTTTAATCAGTGTGCACTTTTAATAAACGGCTTCAAGATAGAGATTATTAAGAAATCATTCTCCTGTTTTCCATTCAAGGGAGGCCCCTATGAAACTTGAAAACAACGGGTGGGCAGACATGGGGCGCGACTTGAACTCGGGATGAAACTGACAGCCCAGAAACCAGGGATGCTCTTTTAACTCCACTATTTCAACAAGATCGCCCTTGGGAGAGGCGCCGCTAAAAACAAGACCAAATTCCTCAAGCTGCTGCCTGTAGTCCATATTAAACTCGTAGCGGT
Source organism: Desulfobacterales bacterium (assembly GCA_046540355.1). Taxonomy (GTDB): domain Bacteria; phylum Desulfobacterota; class Desulfobacteria; order Desulfobacterales; family Desulfosalsimonadaceae; genus Desulfosalsimonas. The sequence continues at coordinate 8,520 of JBKHFD010000076.1, read as the reverse complement.
GCCTGTGCCGCTCATAGATATATTCAGTCCCGTATGCTTCAAAAGTTCTGGTACCCGGCACCAGACGGCAAGGATATGCACCGAGCCTCATTGTGCCGCCTTTTTCAGAATTCACATCCCTTCTTTGAACTGTCTGGCTCCTCTCGTCAAACCACTCTGTCATAAGATAAATTACAGGCGCCGTGGTATCCGGATTAAACTCGGAGCTGTGCGCATCCGGAATTCCGGCCACATTTCTTGAAAATTCTATTACGGCAAGCTGCATTCCCAGGCATATCCCGAAATAAGGAATTTTATTTTCCCTTGCATACCTGATGGCCAGGACCTTGCCCTCTATCCCCCGGGAACCGAACCCGCCGGGAACCAGAATTCCGTGGGCACCGGAAAGATATTCTTCGCAGTTTTCCGGGGTCAGTGTGCCCGAATCAACGAACTTAAGTTCAACCTTTGTATTATTTGCGATTCCGCCGTGATAGAGCGCCTCATTAAGGCTCTTGTAGGATTCTGTAAGATCCGTGTACTTGCCGACCACTGCAATGGTGACACTTTGCGATGGAGATTTGTAACGCTCCACCATCTTCTCCCATTCTTTGAGCCTTGGGGCGCGGGTCCAGATATTAAGGACCTCCAGAATCTTTGAATCCAGGCCCTCCTTGTGAAACACAAGCGGGCACTCGTATATACAGTCCACGTCCTTGGCCGTAACCACGGCATCCTGGCTTACATTGCAAAAAAGCGCTATCTTTGCCTTAATATCCGGGGGAAGATAGCGATCAGTCCGGCACATTAGAACATCGGGCTGAATGCCGATGCTCCTTAATTCCTTTACGCTGTGTTGGGTGGGTTTTGTCTTCAGCTCGCCCGCAGCCGCGATATAAGGAATATATGTAAGATGAACGTAGAGAACATTCTCCCTGCCCGCATCAAACCGGAACTGCCGTATGGCTTCCAGAAACGGAAGGCTTTCAATATCGCCGATGGTCCCGCCGATCTCGACAATAACAATATCGGCGTCATTGGAAGCCTTCCATATGCTTTCCTTTATTTCATCCGTGATATGGGGAATAACCTGGACGGTTCCTCCCAGGTAGTCGCCCCGGCGCTCCTTGCCGATAACCGAATGATAAATCTTTCCGGTGGTAAAATTGTTATCCCTTCCAAGCCGGACGGTGACAAACCTCTCATAGTGGCCCAGATCAAGGTCTGTTTCAGCCCCGTCATCCGTGACAAACACCTCTCCGTGCTGAAACGGGTTCATGGTCCCGGGATCCACGTTTATATAGGGATCGAGTTTTACCAAAGTAACCGTAAGCCCCCTGCTTTCAAGCAGGGCACCAATGGAGGCCGATGCAAGTCCCTTTCCCAAAGATGAGAGCACCCCGCCTGTCACAAATATAAATTTGGATTTGCCTGACATACATTTACCTCCTGCGGCCCGCTTTATTTACCTGGTGCCGGATTCATAGATGTTTTTGAATTCTTCGAGCTGCCGGCGAACACCGGCTCCTGCCCCGCCGGCGTCTTCCTGCTCCTTCCTTTCGCCGGACGCCTTTGAGGCGGAATTTCGAAGCTCGCCCGTGTCAAACAGATCCCCGGGCAGGGAAGGATTTACTTCAATATTCTTAACCACCATCATCTGAATTTTTTCGCCGCTTTCATAAAACTCGATTTTACCCGGATACCATGTATCTTGAATCCGCTCCCAGTCCAGATAACGAATCTCGTGGACGGGGGGGTTTTCAGCTTTTTGAGCCGGAGTCACAATCCAGCGAACCGGATAAAACGACTCCTTGTCAATCCATAACTGTTTTTCCCCTTCGTCCGGAAATTCGGCCCCGATCACGTATACAAGTTCTCTGTCAAGCCTTCCCGGGCTCGATACATCCATTTCCACTCCGAGATCAGCAAGATATTCAATCACGGCTCTGCGCGAGTTTAAAAGAAAAAGGTCCTTGTAGCATGCATGCCAGGGCTGGCGACCTTCAAGCAGTTCGCCGTCTAAGACCGTGGCCGTCGAGTCCCGGTTTGATATATGTATGCGAAGCAGGTTATCAGTGCTTATCTCGGAGCGAAAGGCATCCGGCGGCCTGAAGTAAACTATTTGCTCAAGCTTTTCCGGGTCTTCTTCTGATTCCGGGTAAATTATTATTTCCTGGGTAACCCGGAATTGCGCCGGCATTTCCCGGTCCTTTACCATCAATTCGATGATAAAGGGAGCGGGCGGTACGTAGGCGCCGGCATTTGCGAAAAAAACAAGGACAACTGCCAGGGCCGGAATCGTTTTAACGGCAAGCCGGAGAAAAAACATCGCCCTTATACCAGAAAGGGGTTCTGGGCCATTTTCGCGGCAGTCCCCAGCTCCTCTTCTATGCGCAGAAGCTGGTTATATTTTGCCACCCTGTCGCTTCTCGACATGGAGCCTGTCTTTATCTGACCGCCCGAGACACCGACCACCAGGTCTGAAATAAAATGATCCTCTGTTTCCCCCGACCGGTGGGATATCACAGTGCTATATCCGCTAAGTTTTGCCATTTCTATAGTATCAAGGGTCTCTGAGACGGTTCCTATCTGGTTAAGCTTTATGAGAATGGAATTGCAGACGCCTTTTTCAATTCCCTCTGCAAATATTTCCGGATTTGTTACAAAAACATCGTCTCCCACAAGCTGGACATGGCGGCCGAGTTTCTCGGTCATAACTGTCCAGTTGTCCCAGTCCTGCTCGGCAAGGCCGTCCTCTATTGAAAATATCGGATAGCGGTCAATAAGATCAGCATAATAGTCTATCATTTCCGCTGGGGACAGATCTTTTTTCTCCGAGGCAAGCACATATTTACCGTCTTTGAAAAACTCCGTTGCTGCAGCATCTATGGCCAGGCCTATATCCTTACCGGAGCGATAGCCGGCCGCTTCTATCGCCTCTATTATTATCTTTAAAGCCGCTTCATTGGATTCAAGGTCCGGAGCAAACCCTCCCTCGTCTCCTACTGCCGTTACCATCCCGCGCTTTTTAAGCAGGTTTTTCAAGCTTTGAAAAGTTTCCGCACCCATTCGGACAGCCTCGGCTGCAGAGCCCGCCCCCGCGGGCACAATCATGAATTCCTGTATATCCAGGCTGTTTGCGGCATGAGCCCCGCCGTTTACAATGTTCATCATCGGCAGAGGCATGCTTCGTGCGAAAATTCCGCCAATATACCTATAAAGCGGCAATCCATAAGCATCTGCCGCAGCCCGCGCAGCGGCCATTGAAACCCCCAGGATCGCGTTTGCTCCCAGCCCGGACTTGTTCTTTGTTCCGTCAAGCTCGATCAGTGCGGAATCGAGCACGTGCTGTTCGGCAGCGTCCATACCCAACAGTTCCGGGGCGATCTTGCTGTTTACGTTTTCAACGGCTCTGGTTACTCCCTTTCCACCGTAGCGCGAGGAAACATCATCCCTTAACTCCAAGGCTTCACGGGAACCGGTTGAAGCGCCTGAAGGGACGGCTGCTCGTCCAAATGCTCCGCTTTCAAGCACTACATCCACTTCCACTGTTGGATTTCCCCGTGAATCAAGAATTTCTCTTGCCCTTATGTCCAAAATTTCTGTCATGCCGACCTCCAGATTGTTCGTAATAAGTCCGGTACCCGATTGTTTCCGTCATCAATATCCTTGACTAAATCGCGTAAAATGATACGATTTCCATTTCAAAGTGTCAAGAAATTGAAGCAGACCAAATCCGGCAGACACACAGTATGCTGAAAACGAATGCTGAATTTTTATAACACGGAAGCACGGGTAAAAAAGCCATGCAAGTAAACAGCCTCTACAGGGAAGCCCATCTGATTGTCGCGGCGGTCCGAATCCTGGAATACCGCAATGAAAGTCCTCCGTGCCTCGAAGATGTCGCGGAAATGCTTTCTGTTTCAGCTGAAGAGGTCGCCCGGGTGTGCCGGAAACTAAAATCAATGGGTATCATAGAATCGGTTGAAAAATCCGGGGAAACAAGATTTTTTATCTCCGATCATCTCCGTATCGAAGAGATAGAAGACCGCCCGGAACAAAGCTCGATTTCAGAGGAGCTCGAAAAATTCCGCAGGCAGAAGCAAAGCGAGCGCAAAAGCATAGACGAACTAAAGACCGGCCAGGAACAGAAGAGAAAAAAGGTCCAGGAAGAAATCGAGCGGAAGCTAAAAGACCAAATGTCAAAAAACAGGAACGGCACATAGGTCATAGCCGTCCTATTCCATGCATTCGGCCACCTCGGAGAGAAACCTGCTTGCGATACTGAACTGGCCCTTTCTATAGTTTGCCGTGGTCAGAAACAGAAATTTTTCGGCCCTGGTCATGGCAACATACATCAGCCTCCGCTCCTCCTGAAGTTCGGCCTCGGAATCCCTTGATTTCCAGTGAGGCAGCAGGTTTTCATCACAGCCCACCACAAACACCGCATGAAACTCCAGACCCTTGCTTGCATGAATAGTGGCCATATTGACCCCGTTCTCGCGGGACTCCTCATCCTCTTTGTCCTCTCTAATCAGGGCGGCTTCCTCCAGGTAGTCAAGAAGGGTTTCATATCCCGAGGCCGCATAGATAAGCTGATCGATATTTTCCATCCGGGAGGTGTATTCATCCCTGGTTTTTGAGTGCTGGTTTAAATACTCGTCATATCCGGTCCTGGCAATCACCTCCCGTATTGCCGCATCAGGGACCATGGGCTCGATATCCTTTAAGAGCCGGAGAAGTTCTGAAAGCTCCCTGTGAATTTTTGAAGACAGCAGCTTCTCCGAAACCGCGCGCTCTGCCGCTTCAAAAAGCCCGGATCCGGCTTCACGGTAAGCATTGAGCTTTTCTATCATCTTGGGGCCAATGCCGCGTTTAGGGGTATTTATCACCCGCTCGAATGCCGCATCATCCTTTCTGAAAACAGCGGCAGTGAGATAGCAGTTAATATCGAGAATTTCCTTTCGTTCGAAAAACCCCTTGTCGCCGAGCATCTTATAAGGGACTCTGCCAAAACGCAGCGCCTGCTCAAAGGGAAGGGAACAGAATTTTGTCCGGTAAAGAATCGCCATTTTCTCCCAGGGAATTCCGGAACTCCGCAATGCGCAGATTTTGTCAACCACCCATCCGGCTTCCTCCTCGTCGCTGAAAAAATCGTGGATCTCCACGAACCCACCCGTATACATGGAAAAACACGACTTATCCATCCGATCCGGGTTGTATTTTATCAGCCGGTTTGCCGTCTTGACTATTTCATCAGCAGACCTGTAATTTTGCTCCAGGCGGAAAATGCTTGCATTGCTGTAGGTATGCCTGAATCCGAGAAAGTTCTCCACGTTGCTTCCCCTGAAACCGTAGATGGCCTGCCAGTCGTCGCCCACGCAGAAAAGATTGCCGTTTCCCAGCAGAAGCCTTGTAAGCTCTGCCTGCAGATTGTTTGTGTCCTGGTACTCATCTACGAGGATATAGGAAAAATAAGCCCTGTAATCTTCCCGCACAGCCTTGTGATCCCTCATCAGATCACGGGTCTTGAGCAGAATATTGTCGAAATCCACCGCGTTTCTCTCAAACAGTTCCTTTTCGTAAGCCTCGTATATATCCTTCAGTTTAAAAGGGCCGAGCCGGGGACGGGAATTGAAATAATCATAAGGAGCCCCTGAGTTCTTGGCACTTGAGAGTGCGGCCCGCAGGGGATAAAAATTTTTCCGGTCCATGTCAAACCGGATCATTATGTCCTTTATCAGCTTCTGCTGCTGGTAATCCGAATAGATCTGCAGTGGCGGCTCATATCCAAGCAGGCGGCAGTGCTCCTTTAAGATCCTGAAGCATGCGGAATGATAGGTTCGCACCCAGGGAAATCTGTCAATGGAAAGACCGGTTAACTCCACCAGCCTGCGCTTCATTTCGTCTGCGGCCTTGTTTGTAAAAGTAATGGCAAGTATTCGCTCAGGCGTATAGCCCAGCTCAATTAAACGGGCCACCTTTGCGGTCAGGGTGCGGGTTTTGCCCGAACCCGCGCCCGCCACCACAAGTGCCGGGCCTATATACTCCACCGCGGCCTTCTGCTGATCTGAAAGTTCCATTTCCTTAAGAATCCTGACCGGCTTCTGCGATTATCTCGGGCCTGCCTGTTCTGATGCAGGTCAGGGCGTGGTTTTTTATTATATCGGATCTGTAGAGATTTCTTGCGTCAAAAATTACCGGCTTATTAAGCCTTGCACGTATCTGTCCAAAATCCGGGGTTCTGAACTGGTGCCAGTCGGTTAACACCGCCAGAGCATCCGAATTGTCAAGAATTTCATACTGATTCTCGGAAATCTCCACCAGCGGGTTTTCCCTGAACTCTTTTTTCGCATTTTCCCCTGCCGCCGGATCAAAAGCCCGTATCCGCATTCCCGCCTCGCTGAGCTCTGATACGATGTCCATTGACGCGGAATGCCGTACATCATCCGTATTGGCCTTAAATGAAAGCCCCCAGACCGCAAGCACCCTTCCTGACAGCCCTCCGGAAGACTCGAAAAATTCCCTGATCTTGTGGGCTATGACCCGTCTCTGGCGGTTGTTTACCCCGTCAACAGCAGTTAAAAGTTCTGGGACGTACCCGCGCCCCTGGGCTGTATGGATAAGCGCCTTTACATCCTTTGGAAAACATGACCCGCCATAGCCTACCCCGGGATAGATAAAATGATAGCCTATTCTGTGGTCAGAACCTATGCCCGCCCGAACATCTCTTACATCAGCTCCGACTTTCTCGCAGATGTTTGCAATCTCGTTTATAAAGGAAATTTTAGTGGCAAGAATACAATTTGCCGCATACTTGGTCATCTCCGCACTTTTGGGGCTCATCAGGATCAGCTTGTCCCTGCTTCTTGCATACGGCTCGTAAAGGTTTTCCAGCAGGCGGGCAACCTCGGGGTTATCAGTGCCTATAATGATCCTGTCAGGTTTCATAAAATCGTTTACAGCATCGCCCTCCTTTAAAAATTCAGGATTTGACACCACGTCAAAATCAAGCTCAAGGCCGCGTGCGGAAAGCTGCTCCCCTATGATATCCTTTACCCGATCAGCCGTGCCCACAGGGACGGTGGACTTGTTTACAACTATTTTGTAGTCCCTCATGGTGCGGCCGACTTCTTCGCCAACCTTGTAGACCGCCGAAAGATCGCATGATCCGTCACTTCGCGACGGAGTGCCAACGCATGAAAAAACCAGGGTCGCATCCTCTATCCCCTCTGCAATGGAGGTTGTAAAAAACAGCCGCTCCTGATTCATGTTGCGCTGAACCAGCTCCTCCAGACCGGGTTCAAATATATGCACGTCGCCTTTTTTCAGGCGTTCTATCACGCTGTCATTTATATCCACACAATAGACCGCGTTTCCTGTTTCAGCAAGGCATGCTGCTGTAACAAGCCCCACATATCCCGTACCCACTATGCATACGTTCATTTTACCGTCCCTGAAATTATCCCGGGTTTACCTTCTTTACAGACCAAACATCAACAAATGCCGGACAATCTTTATCTGCAGAGTAAAAAATTTCTATCACGGGGACAAAATGCTTGCAAGCGGTTTTCTTCTGGCTGGTTGCTCCTGCGGCACACTATAAAAATGATAAAAAAGCAGCCTGATCTTTCTGTCTCAGGCTGCTTGTTTTAAAGACAGTTCAGGGGGCAGGACAAACCGGACTACCGTCGGTCCCGCTCTTCGTCATAGGAGGGACGACGGTAAGAGGGCCTTTGCTGAAAATCCCTTAATTGTTCCCGCTGCTCGTCGGAAAGCATATCGTAAATTTTGTTGCGGTTTTCAACAGATGTTTCAAGCATTTCCGCCTGTTTCCGGCTCATAGTATCCCGCAGATCCCGAACCTTTGCCGGATCCGGCCTGTCTGCTGCCATTTCTTCTATAAGCTCGTCGCGTATATCCATAATATCAAGCATGGATTCCATTTGCTTCCGCCGTGCCTGGCTTTTAAGGGAGCGTATTTCATCCTGCTGGTTTTCCGTCAGATCAAGCTGATAGAAACAACCGGCCATATAAGGACCCATCATGCCCATTGCCGGCCCCATACCGGAACCCATTCCCATGCCGAATCCCATCATTCCATGACCACCACCCATCATGCCGGGGCCCATCATTCCATAACCGCCGCCCATCATGCCGGGGCCGTAGCCCCTCCCTGACGGGCCATATCCGCCCCAATCATCTTCCACCGGGCGATCCTGCTGCCATCCTCTCATGTGCCCCCTCCTTTGGGCCTCGGCGTTTAACGCCGTGCCCAAGGCAAGCAGGAACACAAATATAAACACCATACTTCTCGTAAAAATCTTGCGCGTCATCATAATATCTCCCTTTTGTTTTTTTTGCGCCGTTTCCTTCTCAGCCCGTTTCACACTATCCGGACTAAAACCGGATTCCGGCTTCTACAAAAAAACATTACCGCGCCCCGCCTTTTAGTCAAAAAAAATATTCACTGGCCGTCCAGCAGCTTTTCCCATTCAACTATCCTGGAATTAATCCCCGAAAGTGTTAATGCGATAAGTC
>JBKHFD010000075.1:0-8870 GCA_046540355.1 Desulfobacterales bacterium | reverse complement strand
GATTATGCCCATTTATATTTAAAAATCTGAAACCCTCCGGGATTTTCAATTCTGCCGCATCTACTGCGTCAGATGCAGTCTCGCATAGTCCACTATAGCTCGTCTGCATCTTCCTTGTATCTGCGGCAACTTAAAAATCGCTCAATTTAGGTTTTATTCGTTTACCGGAGAAATTGATTATGAAGAGAGAAAAACGGCTCTCAAACGTAGCCGGCTTCGATGACTCCCCTTTTGCCAGGAGCCACCGGGGCCGGGTCAGCCTCGTGGGCACGGTTTATGCCGATCTTCGCTTTGACGGCGTGCTCGTGGGACAAATCCAAAAAGACGGATTCGACGCAGCCGCAAAACTTGCGGAGCTCGTCCGCAATTCCAGATTCGCAGAACATATACGGCTCATAATGCTTCAGGGCATTGCATTCGGAGGGTTCAATGTTGTGGACGTATTTGAACTCCACGAACGCCTGGCTTTGCCCGTGCTGGTGGTAGCCCGCAAACAACCCGACATGGAAGCCATAAAAAGGGCACTTCTTGGCCGGATAGTTCAGGGGAATAAGAAATGGGAAGTTATCAAGAAACTAGGCGGAATGGAAAACCACGGAAACATCTGGATACAGAGGGTGGGGCTCTCTTTGGAACAGGCTGGGGAAATACTTGACAGGCTCTGCATCCACGGTAATATCCCGGAGCCGGTCCGCACAGCCCATTTGATAGCAACAGCCATAGCCGAAGGCCAGAGCCGGGGCCAGCCTTAAACTTAAAAGGAAACAAAATATGCAGATAGCGGTTCTCGGAAGCTGGGACAATGATCTGCCAGGCAGTATTTATGACGCGGCAGAACAGGCAGGCCGCCTCATAGCGCAGCACGGGGACATCCTGTTAACAGGTGGCTCAACCGGGGTCATGGAGGCGGCCATGAAAGGCGCAAAAAGTGCCGGCGGCATAACGGTCGGCATAATCCCGACTGTATCGGAACAAGGTTACGATCTCCTGGGCCGATACATTGACATCTGCATCCGGACCGGCATGGGCGAAACAGGCAAACTCGCCCCGCTTATCCATTCAATTGATGGTGCCATTGCTGTTGCGGGCGGCTCCGGGACACTCATCGAAATCTCCATGGCCTACATAGAACAAAAACCGGTGGTATTGATCCCTTTTGAAGGCTTTACCACCGAACGAATCCAAAACTACATGACCGGAAACAAACTGGATCACAGAGGATATCAGCCGATTGATACTGCAGGGGATGCGAAAACGGCTGTTGCAACTCTGTATTCACGTCTAAACGGCAGCGTAAATTCTTAATTATTCTTAATTAATCCTTTACAAAAGGATTGACTCCTGTTATAAAAAATTTATAAAAATTAACTTCCTAATCCACCACTGGTACCGGCCGAATCATCAATCACTGCAATTACTTAGAGACCTCAAGGGTGAGAAATGATGATATCCGCATACAAACCTTTCCCAGCCGGGCCTGTTTCAAATTCAGTTCTTGACATATGCTCATTTCTAATGATAATGTTTTATTTTTTTGAAAGAAGGCTGCAGCAGGGAAGATTTTATGACCGGCAAAAAAGGGCTCCGCCATAAAAAATACATAAAATTTTTTGTTTCCATGCCTTTACAATGTTCACGCCACTTTTATCAACCCCATTAAACCAGAGGAGGTTCAAATGTCACGATCCAAAACAAAAATCCGGATACTATGGCTTTCTGTTTTAAGCGCACTCCTTGTCTGCGCCATGTCAGTATCTGCCGCGGCCCAGGATGTGGACGCCAAGATTGACAGTCAAGAGCACCAAGTGGGCGACAAAGTGACTGTTTCGGGTACAATTGAGCCAGGGGAGGATTTATACGTCGCGATTGCATCCGAGAGGGAATTTGCAATTGAAGAGGCAAGCGGGGTCAATGAGATCAATAAACTGCAGGACGTAGCAGAGGAAAATCCATGGGAAACTGATACTTATGTACCGGTCTATTATTACATGGTTACAAACAAGCCGGAGCAGTTTGGTGAAATTAGCGACAAACGTTTCGGCGGCCCGTCTTTTGCCCCCGGGATTTACAAAACCACTATGTTCGAAATTGCCGACTGGGACTCCCTTGACGATGATCTCAGAGACATACTCGGCCCCCTGGATTCAGAAGAGGAATGGGCCTTTTTCAAATTTAACCACGAAAACGGATACGCCATTGACACCATCACCAAAGAGCGCACCCAGGTAGGTCAGATCACCATTTTTTCAAGAAGCGTAATTACAGACTATGAAGAAAGCGACAACTACTGGGATGAAGGCACGAGCATAGACCTTGATAAAGAGACCGGAGAATTTACCGCCACCTTTAAAACATTCCGCCACACCCCGCCTGATACGGATTTCAATGTATATGTAAACGGAGAGGAAATCGACGGATATAATCTTGAAGGAAAAGGATTCTGGCTCTCTTTGGGCGGCCGCTACATGAACCCCCTCTGGATAATCATCGGCGCCATCCTGGTTGGTATCTTCTTTACCCTGATAGGTGCCGCAGGAGGCATGCTCATGGCGGCCTTCCAGGTAATGGTGGTACAAACCATGGGACCTGTGGGAATTAACGCTGCCAACGTGCTTCGCCCCTCAAACATCGGCCTGACCCTGTTTGCTCCCCTTGGATCATTTTACAGGTACGCGGTGGTCGAGCGCAGGGTGGCTTGGCCCGTGGGAATTTCTTTCGGCGTCGGCATTCTGATCGGCTCCATCTGGCTTGGAAAATACGTGACAGCGGTTCTTGACCTGGAGGCCTACAAGGAATGGCTGGCAGTCCTTGTGGTACTTATGGCTGCCCGTACCTTATACGAACTCACCCCTTCGGTCATGGAAAAACGCAAGAATATCAAGGCCATGACCCAGAAATTCAATGAGGAGGTAAGAAAGGCCAAAGAAGAAGGCAGGGCGGCCCAAATGGGACGCATAGAGCCCATGTCAACAGGCGCAAGCAAGCTGACAAATTATAAGTTCAAGTTCTGGGGCGAAGAGTTCAAGATAAACCCGCTTCTCTTTGGAATTCTCGGCCTCCTTATCGGTATTGTGTCCAGGGCCTTTGGTATCGGCGGCGGGTTCATACTGACCCCGGTCATGACCATGTTCGGAGGGCTGCCCATGTACGTGGCAGTACCTGTTGCTCTTATCGGAACCAGCTTTTCCAGCATCGGTTCCTTTATCGGATACCTGCTGAACGGCTACCTGCCGGATCTGTGGCTGTTTATAGCCATTATCATCGGCGGCTTTGTGGGCGGATATATCGGAAGCCGTCTGCAGAGCTTCTTTACCGAAGTCCAGCTAAAAGTCATACTGGCAATAGTGCTATTCTTCCTGTTCTTCCGGTTCTTCAAGATTGAAATCTGGATATAGGAGGTTGCAGGTAAAGCAGCAGCCATGATGGACGAACTCTGGATGATAATTTTAAACGTTGTGCGGTATGTGCAGGGGGGACTTGATACATTGTTTGCCCCCCTGCACACCCTGGGACCGGTGGTAACTGTCACGACAATAGCCGTGCTCACGGCAGCGGCGGCAAAATTGTTCAGCAGGTTCAGGACCCCGCGCTACCGGGAACTGGAAAAGGAATTTAACTACTGGTATGAGGTGAAACAGGAAGCACTGCGGGTAAAAGATTCAGATCCTGAAAAGGCAAAAGAACTGGGACGAAACATAGACCAGGCAAAATTAAACAAGGCATATTACGACTTTTTTCTTGAGGGATTTTTAAATAACCTGCTGACAAGAATCCTGCCTATCTTCATAATGCTGGGCTATGTTAATGCCACCTATCAGCCCCAGGCCCTTGAATCATTGTTTGGCAGAAATCATCTGTTCATGCTTCCCTGGTTTGACGGAAACCACTATGAAATAGGGGCAGTATTCTGGTTTGTATTCTGTGTTTTCGGATTTTTCATTGTAAGTTTTATTGCAGGACTCATCATTCGCAGAAAAAGAAACCGGGAGAAGCCCCGGGAAAATGATGCTTCTCCGGCAGAGGCCTAAAAATGATTTCAGGCCAGATGTTTTCAGAATGGCTCGATGCAGTATTTCCGGACTGGTATGGACTGGCAGTAGCCATGCTGGCCGGCGCCTTCGGAGTGGCGGCCATCGGGATTCTGGTCCTCGGATTTGCCCCTCACGCTTTGTTCACGTGGATGCCTGTCATAGCTTTCTTCTGCGGAGCCACAGCAGGATATAAATTCCGGGAAAATCAAAAATCAGACCGCCCCGCCCTGCTCAGAGCTTTGAGCCTTGTCTCCGGCCTTGGACCCGCCGCCGCGGCGATAGCCATCCAGAATCTTGTGGACAGCCGCATATTCGAAACAGAGACTTCTGTAAAGCTTGAAATAATAATAATCGCCTGCGCGGTTGTCAGTGCATTTGCAGGAAACCTTCTGCGCAGCCGTTACGAAAAAATTGTATTGAACGAATAAAACAGGGAGGCAAGTACAATGTCAGAAGAGCTGAATCTACACGAATCAAGAGCTAAAAGATACCAGTTTCTCGCCGCGCTTTACAGGGACGAAATCCCCCTTTCCCTGATCAAAGCCATGCAAAAAGATGAATTTATCAAACCCTTTCTTGAATCCGTCCGGGGATGCGGGTTCATTGACCTCATGAGCGGCGCCGAGGTTATGGCAACCTATCTGCAGAGCGGTCCTGCTGAAAAACTTTACAATAATCTGCGCTATGACTATGCGGATCTTTTTCTTAATGCAGGACCCAACCCGGTCTTTCCCTATGAATCGGTTGCACTGACAGGGGAGCCTGTTCTTATGCAGGAATCTGTATTCTCGTTCAGGGAATACCTGAAAAGAGCCGGGGTCAGGAAAAAAGAATCATTCAGGGACCTGGAAGACCACATAGCGGTCCAGATAGAACTGCTTCGCTATCTGAACGAAAATGATAACTACGACCTGTATCTGGAATTTTTCAAGGAGCGCTATTGCAAATGGGTTCCCAATCTGTGCGACCAGCTTGTAGCCTCATCTCCGGCCCAGAACAACTTCTACCAGGGTCTTGCCCATTATACCCGCGGTGCGCTCATGTGCGAAAGCCTGAGAAATTCAGGCTTTACAAAAGGCCTGGAAGTGACAATGCGCCTGCTGCCTGCTATTGAATCCCTGAATCTTGCCCCCGAATATGAAACCATCGAAGAAGGAAAACCAAAGGAAGGCTTTACGGGGACCATTCCGTCCCACTGCTATGCCTGCGGGGCCTTGTGCGGAACATCTGCCAAAGTCAAAGACGGTGTCCTGGTCTCGGTATCCGGCCTGAAAGGGGAACCAAAAAGCCACGGCAGAATCTGCCCCAAAGGCGCGGCAGCGCCCAAGCACGTATATTCCCCGTACCGGTTAAAGACACCTCTTATAAAAGAAGGCGACCGATTCAGGAAAGCCTCCTGGGACGAGGCCCTGGATTTGGTTGCCAAGAAAATACAGTCCTTTGACAAAAGCAAGCTTGGATACATGAGGGGAAACGACTGGGTCAATAATATACACGAGGCATTGTTTGACCATCTGGGATGCCCCAAGACAACCCACCGGCCCATGTGTGACAACTCAAACCGCATGGCAAACGAGAAAAACATGACTGACAAGCGTCCGTGGCTTGATTACAGGGAGTCGGACTACATTCTGCATTTTGGGATGAATGAACTTGCCACTTCCTATGCCCAGCGCAAAACAGCCGAGTTAAGGGCCGCTGTCAACAGGGGGGCAAAGCTGGTTGTAGTTGACCCGAGGCGCTCGGAAACAGCCCAGCTTGCCACAGAGTGGATTCCTGTAAACCCCTCGACAGACGCGGCCGTAGCAATGGCCATGTGCCATGTAATCGTTGACAAGAATCTCTATGACAAGGAATTTGTCTCTGAATGGACCCATGGCTTCGAGGAGTTTAAAAAACGACTGCTCGGAGAAGAAGACGGCAAGGCCAGAACTCCGCAGTGGGCATCGGAGATAAGCGGAGTGCCTGCCGAGACAATCGAGCGCCTGGCAGTTGAATTTGCCATGGCAAAAAACAAGGGCTGCATCTCATGGACCGGCCTTGCGCAAACAGATAACGGCATGTACAGCACTGCCGCCATACAGGCCTTAAATGCGCTTTGCGGGACCTTTGACGCACCCGGTGGCCCCTCGCTGCCCTTTAAGCGCAAACTGAGTTCACCTTGGGGTGAGGGCCAGGAAAAGCCGCCCGCAGGAAACGCCCCGAAACTAAACAAGTTTAAGATCTGGTCAGGCTGGGCGCCTGCCTATCTGCTCCAGGATGTTGAGGAAGGAAAATTGAAAGGAATGGTCAATTATTTTGGCGATCCCGTCCTTTCCTGGGGCAACCAGGAGGCGATCACCAAGGCCATTGAAATGATGGACTTTGTTGTGACCATAGATGCCTTCATGTGCAATACCGCCCTGTACTCCGATGTTGTGCTTCCTGACAGCACCTGGCTGGAACAGAGCCAGTTAAAGGCGGACTGGATGTATGAAGCGCTCATCGCCTATTACGCGGAAATCGTACCCCCGATGTTTGACTCAAAACCCATGTTGTGGATAACCGTGGAACTTGCCAGGCGGCTTGGCCTGGGAGAATACTTTCCATGGAACAGCGCCGAGGAAATCGAGCGCAATCAGCTTGCAGGCACGCCTTGGTCATATGACGAGCTCAAACAAAAGGGATTTATTATCACGGATCAGGCCGAATACTATAAATACAAAAAATGGGGCTCATTTAATGTCCCCTCGGGCTACGGCTCTTCTGGCACCACTTCAACAGGAAAATACAATATCCTGAATACTGTTGCCGAGGAAAAAGGCATCGATCCGCTGCCCGACTATAAGGAGCCGAACCCGGAACTACAACCCGATGACCAATATCCCTTTATTTTCGGAAACTTCCGGATTTTCACCCATGAGCATTCCTCCACTTTCAGCAACTACCAGTTGATGAAAATGCACGGGACCAACCCTCTATGGATCAACACGCTTGACGCGTATGAGCGCGGCATAAAGGAAGGAGACAGGGTAAAGGTCTCCTCGCCATGGGGAGAAGCTCAAATGCGGGCACTTCCCACATGGAACATTAAGCGCGGCGTGCTTGGTTCAGGCGGAGGTTTCGGCCACGCGCGCGGCCTTGAATCAGACCCCAAATATCCGCAGTTCGGCGGGGTGAACACACCGGGGATTATGAAGCCCAACTACACAGAGGACGTTGGCGGAACCCCGCTTCTCAAATACATTAAAACGCGCGTGGCAAAAGCCTGATTCATACCGGCAATTTATTAAATTGACAAAAAAGGCCCCGAAGATTTAATCTTTCAGGGGTCTTTTTTTTGTCTATCAGGGCAAAAGAGAAGTGCACAAATTTTAGGAAAAACCAGGGATTATGAACATTGCCATTACCAACCGCTGGGGAGTTTTTGTCCTGACCTCCCTGTTTTTTCTTCTATCCCAGTTCTACCGGGCCTCCATGGCAGTAATCAGCTCCGACCTTATCAGCGATCTCGGTTTAAGTGCATCTGATTTAAGTCTTTTATCCTCTTCTTTTTTCTATGCCTTTGCCCTGGTTCAAATTCCGATCGGTCTCAGTCTGGACAGATTCAGCCCGAGAATCACCATGAGCGTATTGTCCTTTTTCGGAGTGGCCGGGGCCTTATGTTTTGCCTGGGCAGGCTCCCTGAATACGGCTCTTGCAGGAAGAATACTTCTCGGGGTGGGCATGGCCTGCAATCTTATGGGGCCTTTCAAACTTCTTACCCTGTGGTTTGGACCGGCCCAGTTCGCATCCCTGACCACGATTATTTTTTCCATAGGGGCGGCCGGCTCCATAGTATCTTCATCGCCCCTGGCAGTGCTGGTCCAATGGGTTGGCTGGAGATGGGCCTTTACTTTAATCGCGGCATTTCACGTCCTGCTGACCTCGGTCTTTTTCCTCTGTGTTAGGGATCACCCGCCACAAAGCCAAAAAACACAGTCCGGACCCGACATGTCCGAACTGGTACACGGTTTGCGCATTCTTTTCCGCACCCGCGATTACTGGATTATCTCAATCAGTACATTCTGCCGCTATGGCGTGTATGCGGCCATTCAAACCCTTTGGGCCGGCCCCTATCTTATCTACGGCATCGGCCTGTCCCCGGTGCAGGCCGGCAATATCATTCTGGTTTTAAACGTGGCTTTTATTATTACCGGACCATTATGCGGGGCTTTTTCAGATCGCATACAGCTGAGAAAAGGGGTTATCCTGGCCGGTTTCCTGGGAATGGGAGCAACCATGGTACTATTGAGCCTGCAGTCGACTCAGGCTTCCACAGCGGTCCTTGTGCTGCTTTTTGCCGCCTTTGGCGCAAGCGGGAGCTCAGGCGGAATCATGTATACCCATATAAAAGAACGCATGCCCGCACATCTGGCAGGAACAGCCATGACCGGCGTAAACCTGTTTACCATGGTAGGAGCCGCATTTTTCGTACACGGCATGGGCTATATAATGGAAACAGTATATGAAACCGAAGCCTTGGGGCTTGCGGCATTTCGCATGTCATTTCTGCTTTGCGCCGGGTGCATAGGGGTTGTATTTATATTGTATCTGTTCACAAGGGAAACCAAACCCGGGAGCACCAATTAATTAGCCCGATGTCGACGAATTCTGCAAAGCCCGGGAATCGGCCTCTAGCTTCCGGAACCGGGAAGATGCTGCGTGTAGCCGCAGATGCGGTCCACTTTGTCTGTCAGCCGGTTTAGTTCGTCTTCTATATCGGCGCAGATACGATTGAAATCCTCTTCCGGGGTCTCTGCCGGGATGCTTACCGGCTCTCCGAAATCTACTACCACCCTGCTGAAGGGCTTGGGAATA
>JBKHFD010000074.1:0-9068 GCA_046540355.1 Desulfobacterales bacterium | reverse complement strand
GCTTTTTACGAGGCCTTAAACCTTGCGCCTTGAACCTTGCACCTATCTCTCATTCCTTGCCCTTTAAAACTGATAAAAACGCGCTCTGGGGTATCATTACCTCGCCGGCCATCTTCATCCGTTTTTTGCCCTTTTTCTGCTTTTCAAGAAGCTTGCGCTTTCTGGTGACATCACCTCCGTAGCATTTTGCAGTCACGTCCTTGCGGTAGGCGTTTATGGTCTCCCTGGCAATCACCTTGGCTCCGACGGCACCCTGGACTGCTATTTTAAACATGTGCTTCGGGATTTCCTCTTTTAACTGCTCGCAGGTCTGCCTTGCCCTGTACACGGCCTTATCCCTGTGTACAAGCTGGGAGAGCGCGTCCACACGCTCCCCGTTTATCAGGATATCCAGACGCACTATATCTGCCTCCCTGTATTCGAGCATGTCATAGTCAAAGGAGCCGTATCCCTGGGTTACGGTCTTTAAACGATCGTAGAAGTCGTATACCACTTCTGCAAGAGGCATCTCAAAAATCAGTTCCATCCTGCCGCTGCCGAAATACTGGTAATTGGAGTTTATGCCCCGCCGCTCCAGGCAAAGCTGCATAACCTGGCCCATGTATGTATCAGGCGTCAGTATGGATGCCCTTATAAAAGGCTCCTTTACATAAGCAATGGAGCCGGGATCCGGGAAATTTGCCGGATTTTCTATAATCATGACAGTACCGTCGGTAAGACCGATTTCATACTGCACCGAGGGGGCTGTTATGATAAGGGACAGGTCGTATTCGCGCTCCAGCCGTGCCTGAACAATCTCCAGGTGCAGCAGCCCCAGAAATCCGCACCTGAATCCAAAGCCAAGGGCGGCCGAAGTGTCTTTTTCGTAAATAAGAGATGCGTCATTTAACTTGAGCTTGTCCAGGGCCGTTGCCAGATTAGGGTATTCATCCGTATCAACGGGGTAGATGGATGAAAACACCACGGGCTTTGGTTCCATGAAGCCCGGCATGGGTCTTTTGCAGGGGTGGTTCTTTAACGTGATTGTATCGCCGGACCTGGTATCGCTTACTGTCTTTATGCCGGCTATCATGTAACCGACCCGGCCTGCGGTTACCTTTTGCTGGGGTACGCGTTTTATCTGAAAAATGCCCACTTCTTCAACAGTGTATTCGGCCCTGTTTGACATGAACATTATTTTGTCACCCGGCTTTATGGTACCGTCATACATCCTGAAATGGACGATTGTTCCCCGGAAAGGATCGTAATTGGAATCAAAAATAAGCGCCTTTGCCGGGGCGTCGGGATCGCCTTGCGGAGGAGGGAGCCTGTGGACTATGGCCTCCAGAATTTCCTCTGTACCCCTCCATTCCTTGGCAGAAGCCAGTATGGCGCTGTCGGGATCCAGGCCCAGTTCATCGTCTATCTGGGTTAAAACCTTATCAATATCTGCTGACGGCAGGTCGATCTTGTTTATTACAGGGATTATTTCAAGCTCGTTTTCCATGGCAAGAAACAGGTTGGCAATAGTCTGGGCTTCAACGCCCTGGCTGGCGTCGATCAGGAGCAAAGCCCCCTCGCATGCCGCAAGGGCCCTTGATACCTCATAGGAAAAATCCACATGCCCCGGAGTGTCAATGAGATTTAACCAGTAGAGGTTTCCGTCCGCGGCTGTGTAGGGAAGACAGATGGTCTGGCTTTTTATGGTGATGCCCCGCTCTCTTTCAAGCTCCATTGTATCGAGCATCTGGTCCCTGAAATCCCTTACAGAAACGATGTCCGTTGTCTGGATCAGGCGGTCTGAAAGAGTTGATTTCCCGTGATCAATATGGGCTATTATACTGAAATTACGAATATTTTTCATATCTGATTGGTTTATTGGCTTTCCGTATTTTTTTTAAGACCAAGAGATTTGACACTCTTCTTATTTTGGGATAATGGTGAATAAAACTGAAATTAACTATCAGGCGGCCATGGCGATGTCAAGCGACATACCGTGAATTTGCCGGACATCATAAACATAAAACCCCGGAAAGTAAATGAGCGAAAAAATCCTTGTGGTTGATGACGATTTTGTGATCAGAGACGCCATACAGCAGTATCTGTCCCAGCCCGACTATCAGACCTTTATTGCGCAGACCGCTGAGGAGGCCCTTGAATTTTTAAAAGAATATCCAATAGATGTCATGATAACCGACATTATGTTAAGCGGTATCAACGGACTGGAACTCACAGAAACCGTAAAAAAAAGATATGACACCGCAGTGATCATAATGACCGGCTATATAGACGACTATTCCTACGAAGAGGCCATCAGAAAGGGCGCAGACGAGTTTGTGATGAAGCCGGTACAGTTTGAGGAGCTGCGCCTGCGCATAAAACGCCTCCTTCGGGAGCGGCGCATGGAGCGCGAACGCATTGAGATGCTAGACGCTTTAAAAAAACTTTCTATTACCGATCACCTGACAAGGCTTTATAATTCAAGACACTTTTATCAGCAGCTTGAAACGGAAATCAACAGACATTCAAGATATAAGCGCCCGCTTTCCCTGCTGCTGCTCGACGTTGATCACTTCAAGATCTACAATGACAAATACGGCCATCCCGAAGGCGACCGGATCCTTTCCCATCTCGGCAAACTGGTATCCGGCTGTATACGGCACATGGACACGGCCTACCGATACGGAGGCGAGGAATTTACAGTAATCCTGCCGGAGACAGGGTCAAGTGACGCCGTAAAGGTTTCGGAAAGAATCATGAACGGGATTAAGGAACAAAACCCCGCTCCGCGTGAAGATACAGCCCCGATTACCCTGAGCATAGGAGTAACCCAGTATGATCCTGGAGAATCAATGACCGAATTTGTCATGCGGGCCGACAGGGCCATGTACATGTCCAAGGAAAAGGGGAGAAACCGTATTTCCGTACTTATGCCATGATATTGCAGGAATTGATAAAACTTCTACCAGGGGTGCTCAATGCGAACCTTCAGATAAAGGTCCCCTGTTCTACCCTGCCTGTCTCGCCTTCCCAGACCTTTTAGCCTCAACACGTTGCCGTCTTTTGTCCCGGGCGGAATGAGCACCCTGTACATCCTGTTGCGCATGCCCTGCGGAAGATTGATCAGTTTGCGGGCGCCTGCCGCGGCTTCATAGGGTGTAACGCGCACTGTTTCATATAAATCCAGGGAGCTCCCCCCTGCAGAAGGCCGGACAACCTGGAGCCGGTCGCTGGTTTTCTTGCGGATGCCCGCCCGGTGATATCCTTCCACCGTGCGGTCAGAGGGGAAAAACCCGAACATTTTCAGGGCGAAAACCCCGAAGACGAAACCTCCGATATGGGCCCACCATGCAATACCCGCCTGCTGGGCCTGGGCTCCTGCGGCATTTAAAAGCTGGAGGAGAAACCAAAGCCCCAGGAAAAAAAATGCCGGGATCTCGACAAAAAAAGGAATAAAGAATATGGGAATCAATGTCAGTACCCGCGAATGGGGATAAAGTATGAAGTATGCGCCCATAACCCCGGCGATCGCACCGCTTGCACCGATAACCGGGGTTGTCGAAGCAGGGTTTGAAACAAAGTGAAACAAGCCGGATACCAGCCCCGCGGCTATAAAGAAGATCAGGAAATACAGAGATCCTAGATGATCCTCAACATTGTCCCCGAATATATAAAGGCTCCACATGTTAAAAATAAGATGAAGAAAACCGCCATGAAGAAACATGAATGAAAAAAGGGAAAAAATCTGCTGACCAAATGTGAAGTGAACACTCACTTCTCCGACTGTATACCGGGCCGGAACCAGGCCGTAGGTAAAGACGAACTCCTGGAACTGGGAGCCGTGGCCAAGCTGGACCAGAAAAACCAGCACGTTTATGCCGATCAGGGTGTGGGTAATGACCGGGTAGTGCTTTGCAGGGATCGTGTCTCGAATGGGAATCATTTTGCCGGTCCGCGGAGATTTTTAAATCTCCTGAAAAAATGACTATTTCAGCGGCTCTATGTACATGCTTAAATCCACGGATCTGGCCGCATGGGTCAGGGCTCCCGCCGATATTATATCGACTCCGGCGCTGCACAGGTGTTTAAGCCCTTCCCGGTCGATGCGGCCCGAGACTTCCACCAATGCTTTGCCGTCTATTATTTTCACCGCCTGCTCAATATCTTCCCGGTTCATGTTGTCAAGCATGATGACGTCCGCGCCTGCATCCAGGGCTTCTTTGATCTGACCATGATTCTCTGTTTCCACCTCAATCTTTATCAGGTGGGACACACTGGCGCGGGCCTTTTCAACCGCTTTTTTAACGGAGCCGCAGGCTGCTATGTGGTTGTCCTTGATAAGAACCCCGTCAAAAAGCCCCATCCGGTGATTAAATGCCCCCCCTGCCCTGACCGCGTATTTTTCAAGTACGCGCCAGCCGGGAGCGGTCTTTCGCGTGTCAGCAATCCGGACCCGAAGATCCGGCAACGAATCCGCATACGCCCGAACATTGGTGGCAATGCCCGAAAGGCGCTGAAGAAAGTTTAAAGCGATCCGTTCCCCTGAAAGCAGAGTTCCGATATTTGCAGAAATCTCTGCCACCCGGACTTCCGGCTCCACCAGCTGGCCGTCCGAAACAATCGGCCGGAAAAAAACATCGGAGTCGAGTTTCTCATAGACGCGCCTCACCATCTCCAGGCCGGCAACAACCAACTGCTCCTTTGAAACGATCACTGCCGTGCCGGAAACTTCCTCCATGTCCAGGGCCGCTGTTGTGATGTCTCCGTGACCGATATCCTCGTCTATGGCAAGCTCTATAAGTCTTTCCACTTGAAGACTGTAGGGCGCTTTGCTAAAGGCGGCGGTCATGTCTGCACCGATTCCAGGGATTTAATCTTGTCCCGGTTGGTTTTGAGTTGTTCTATTTTTTCAACCCCTTCATTGTACTGGCTGCGTACTTTCTCCACCACGGATTCAGGGGCTTTGGACAAGAAACCCGGATTTTCAAGCTTTTTTGACAAGCCGGCCACTTCCCTGTCCAGTTTTGCAATTTCTTTTTCCAGGCGCTGTACTTCCCTGGAAAAATCTATAACACCTTCAAGATAAACCGAAACGATTGCATCCCCGACAATGGCCGTGGCCGTGCCCCCCGGTTTTTGCCCTGCTTTCTCTGTTTTTAATTCCCCGAGCTTTGCCAGCACGGCGATAGTGTCCCTGTGGCTGTCCACGGTGTCTCGCACATCCGGGTTATCGGATTGAACCAGCACCGAAAGGGTTGCCGAAGGAGGTATATTCATCTCCCCCCTGATATTTCTTACCGCGGTTACAACCCCCATGATCAGTTCCATTTGTTCCTCTGCCCCGGTGTCAACGGATATTTCCTGGTACCCGGAATCCCTGCCCGGAATGCCGGCAGTCATAATCGAGCCTTTTGTTCCGGGAAGCTTGTGCCATATCTCCTCTGTGACAAACGGGATAAAGGGATGCAGAAAGATTAGTGTATCGTGGAGAACACGCCACAGGGTTGCCCTGGCCGCCCGGGCCGCGGTTTCATCAACTTTGCCGTATAAGGCCGGCTTTGCAATTTCAAGGTACCAGTCGCAGAACTCGTGCCAGACAAACCTGTAGAGAACATTTGCGGCTTCATTGAAATGATAATGGTCAAGCGCGTCCCTTGCATCGTCTTCAACACGCCTGAGCCTGGAGAGAATCCATCGGTCGGCAGGGCAAAGCGTCTCTTCCTCAAACCGCTGATGGGGTTCGGTTATATGCATGAATGCAAACCTGGCTGCATTCCACAGCTTGTTAATAAAATGGCGATAACCCTCGATTCTTTTCTTTGAAAGTTTGATATCCCTTCCCTGGGCGGCAAATGCCGCAAGGGTGAATCTGAGCGAATCGGTTCCGTAGTTTTCGATCACGTCCATTGGATCGATAACATTTCCGGATGACTTGCTCATCTTTCTGCCCTCCTCGTCCCTTACAAGGGCGTGCACGTAAACGTCTTTAAAGGGCACTTCCTCCATGAAATAAAGGCCCATCATCATCATTCTGGCCACCCAGAAGAACAGGATATCAAACCCGGTCACAAGTACAGAGGTGGGATAAAAAGTCTCAAGCAGCCTTGTTTTCTCCGGCCAGCCCATTGTTGAAAACGGCCACAGGGCTGAGCTAAACCAGGTGTCAAGCACGTCGGGATCACGGGCAAGGCTCTTTGAGCCGCATGACGGGCAAGATGCGGGATCATCCATGGAGACGACAAGTTCCCCGCAGTCTTCACAGGTCCAGGCCGGGATCTGATGCCCCCACCAGATCTGCCTTGATATGCACCAGTCCCTGATGTTTTCCATCCAGACGTAATAATCGTTTTCCCATTTTTCCGGTATGATCCTGGTCTGCGACTGACTGACCGCATCAACTGCCTTTTTGGCAAGAGGCGCGGTTTTTACAAACCACTGCCTTGAAAGATTGGGCTCAACAATTGTGGCGCACCTGTAGCAGTGCCCCACGCTGTGTGTATAATCCTCGAGCTTTATAAGAAGCCCCTGTTTTTTCAAAGCTTCAACCACCGCCTCCCGGCATTCAAACCTGTCCATGCCTTCAAATTCACCCGCTTCAGAGGTCATTTTTCCGTCATCTCCGATGACCTTTATGCGGGCCAGCCCGTGTTTTTCCCCGACTATAAAGTCATTGGGGTCGTGGGCGGGAGTGATTTTAAGGGCTCCTGTGCCGAATTCCATGTCAACGTATTCATCCCTGATTACAGGGATTTCCCTGCCGGTTAAGGGCAGAATCACCCGGTCGGCAGACACATCCCTGTAGCGACCGTCATCCGGATGAACTGCAAGCGCGGTGTCTCCGAGCATGGTTTCGGGCCGGGTGGTCGCCACAACCGGACCCTCTTCGCCCTCCGCATAGGGATAGCGTATATGATAAAGATGGCCGTGGTGCTCTTCGTGCTCCACCTCTATTTCAGCAAGGGCGGTACTGCATCTTGGGCACCAGTTTATGATATAGTTGCCCCGATAGATTAATCCCTGTTCGTATAGCTCCACAAAAACTTTGCGAACTGCTTTTGACAGGCCTTCATCCATGGTAAAGCGTTCCCGGGACCAGTCGCATGAAGCGCCAAGTGATTTTAACTGCCTTATAATGGCGCTGCCGTATTTCCTGCGCCATTCCCAGATTGCATCAACAAAGCGCTGTCTTCCCATTTCATGCCTGTCGATTCCGTCTGCGGCAAGATGGCGCTCCACAACGTTCTGGGTTGCAATGCCAGCATGGTCGGTCCCCGGAATCCAGAGAACATTGTCGCCGCAAAGCCGCCTGTAGCGGCAAAGAATATCCTGCAATGTGATGTTTAAAGCATGTCCCATGTGGAGAACGCCCGTAACATTGGGCGGGGGGATTACTATTGAAAAAGGCTTTCTGTCCGAATCCTCGGAGGCGGCAAACAGACCCTGCTCTTCCCAGTATGAATACCAGCGGTTTTCCACTTCCTTTGCCTGATAACCCTTGCTCAGGTTTTCACCTTCCATTTTTCCTACTCCAAGTTCCTATCTCTGTATTTAAAATCAAAAAGATGGGAATTCTGATAAACCCCCATCTTCATAATCAATTTCCCTGTCCTCTGGTACGTAAGCACCGTGCGCGCCGGTGTTACCTGTTATTTCCCTGTGCTGCGCTTTAGTATCAGCTCCTTGACGGCATCTATGTCTTCGGTGATCTTATGCCTTATCACCTCATCGATCAAGGCCTCGATCTTTTCGCCGTATTTTTTTTCCACCACTCGTTCCAGGGCCGACTCAATCTGCTCGTCTGTGACGGAAAGCTTTTCGGTTTCAGGTTCTATCGGTTCGGCAACCGGTTCGTCAAGCTCTATGATGTCGGATGCCTCATCGCCTGTGTTAAGCGTAGCCCCGGAAATCGCATCTCTGGCCTCGTCAACCAGGTCTTCGGTCAGTTCAATTATCTGCTCATCCTCCCCTGACGTGCCCACTGCAATTTCGGAGAGCTCTAAAATTTCTTTATTTTTGTCATTATTGTTGTTTTCCGTCATCCCGATACCCCCCTTCCGGGAAAAAAACAGTCTGTAAAAGGTTTTGACAATTTACTTTTTAACAAGTAACTTAACATGATCATGTTGTCAAGAAATTTGGGGACTTGCGCATCCCCGGATGCATATCCTAACCAAATTTGCCCGAAATCGATTGCAGGCAAAAGCTTCCCGTAATATTAAACAATCATGCGACGATTCTATGTTGACCCTGCAGAACTTGAAAAGCCCGAGCCAATAATTTCAGGCACTCAGGCTGACCACATCCGCAGGGTTCTCAGGCTGACTGAAGGTGAAGACATTGACCTGGTAGACGGCACGGGCCGGTGTTTTAAAGCGCGTATTACGGGTTTTAAAAAAAATGCCGTGCACGTGGCAATTATTGAGCAGACATCCGTAAGGGCAGACCCGGATATTGAATTGATCCTTGCCCAGGGATTCTTGAAAGAAAACAAGATGGATGATCTTATAAGACAGACAACCGAGCTCGGAATAACACGCTGGGTGCCCATGTTTACTGAAAGAACCGTTGCCCGTCCTGACACAAGGCGTCTTGAAAAACGTCTTAAACGGTGGCGCTCCATTGCCGTGGAAGCTATAAAGCAGTGCAAAAGAAGCATTGTCCCTGAAATCTCGCCGGCAATGGAATTTTCTGATGTGCTCAATCTGGCCGATACCGTGGATCTGGCTCTTTTTTTCTGGGAAGACGCCGATTCTCTCATACCAGTGGGTTCAGGGGGCAAGCCGAAATCCGTTCTTCTGATGCTGGGCCCTGAAGGCGGATTTTCCGAAAAAGAGGCAAGGTCCGCGCAAATCAGGAACATGCAGTTCGCCACCCTCGGCCCCCGCATTCTGAGGGCCGAAACCGCGGCCCTGGCAGCCTGCAGCCTGGCCCAGTACCTGTACGGCGATCTTCAA
The DNA here is from genome assembly GCA_046540355.1 of Desulfobacterales bacterium. GTDB lineage: Bacteria > Desulfobacterota > Desulfobacteria > Desulfobacterales > Desulfosalsimonadaceae > Desulfosalsimonas. The sequence goes on along the minus strand of JBKHFD010000074.1, from coordinate 135 downwards.
AAAAGTCCTTGACACGTTCAAGGCCATTCCTTATATATCTAACCAAAAGCAACAGGTAAGCCGAGGTAGCTCAGTCGGTAGAGCAGGTGACTGAAAATCCCCGTGTCGGTGGTTCAAATCCGCCCCTCGGCACCA
>JBKHFD010000073.1:0-9495 GCA_046540355.1 Desulfobacterales bacterium | reverse complement strand
GTTATAATCCTTTACAAAATCATGTTTTTAAAATCTGAAACGCTCAATTTAGGTCTTTGTAACATGAGTTATGCAACAGGCAAACGCCACCCAGGCTCATCCGGGGTGGCGTTTTTAATTCAGGGGATTAACACGCAATGTCCAGGCTTTTGGTCATAGACAATTATGATTCCTTTACCCATAACCTTGTCCAGATGTTTTTGGGCTTTGACCTGGACATCGAAGTATACCGCTCGGACCGTATCAGCATTAAAGGGGTTGAATCGCGCGCCGCCGACCGGATCCTTATAAGTCCCGGCCCCCGGGATCCTCAAAGTGCCGGCATATCCGTTGAACTGATCCGTGTGTTTGCCGGAAGGGTTCCGATTCTCGGCGTATGCCTGGGGATGCAGTGCATAAACGAGGCATTTGGCGGAAAAACTGTTCGCGCCTCCCTGCCTGTGCACGGCAAGACAAGCCGGATCTTTCACGACGGCACCGGCCTTTTTGCCGGACTGCCGTCTCCCTTTACCGCAGCCCGCTACCATTCCCTTGCAGCAGACGGGGCCGGAAAGGATCTTCAAGTCTGCGCCTGGACAGAGAACGGGGAACTTATGGGGCTTTGCAATCCTCAAAAAATGCTCTTCGGGGTGCAGTTTCACCCTGAAAGCTTTATGACGGAATTCGGCCTTTCCATGGCCGAAAAGTTTCTTCTTGAAAAAAACACCTCCCGGATGATTTGCCATGCAGGATAAGCCGGACTTAAGACATCTTGCCGAACCATTTGAATCTGTGCATACAGAAGAAATAAAACCTGAAGGTTCCTTTATAGAGACTGCGGCGTGTTTTGCCGATATGCCGGGTACCGCGGTTCTTGCAAGCGGCGGGGATCTCGACTGTGCAAGATATCACATCCTTGCCGCAGATCCCTGGCTGTCCTTTAAAGCATGGCCGGGAGCCGCCCTGATCGATGCCGGGGGAAGCAGGATAAATTATCATGGTAATCCCCTTGATGCCCTTGGCCGGGTAATAAACCATTATTCCACTAGCTGCCCTGATCTGCCTGAACCTGCGGCTGCGGGTCTTTTCGGATATCTGGCCTACGACCTTAAGGACGAAATAGAAGATCTTCCCAGAACGGCGGTCAACGACACCCGCCTTCCTGTTATCTGCATGTATGCGCCTTTGGTGTTAATGGTGTGCGATCTTTTTGAAAACAGAACCCTGCTGTGCATTCCTGTATGGAAAGCCACCGGCAGGGAAGGCCTTGAGGGGCGAAGAAAATGGTTTTTTGAAACAATCGCCAGGAAATCCGGCGGCCTTCCGGACTTTGCAGGAGGTGCAAGCGGGTTTTGCTCTCCTTTTACCCGGGAGACCTACATGGAGGCTGTTGAAAGGATACGGCAATACATAGCCGACGGCCACATCTACCAGGTGAATTTGTCCCAGCGTTTTGAAACCGGGTTTTCGGGCAGCCCGTATGCCATGTTTGCCGAGCTTTTCTCCCGGGCCCCGGCTTCTTTTTATGCATATGTTAACGCAGGCGATCACTGGATAGTATCCACGTCTCCTGAGAGGTTTCTGATGAGGAGAGGCGATCTTGTTGAAACCCGGCCGATAAAAGGCACCAGGCCCAGGGGGCGCGATCCTGAAACAGACCGGGCCATGGCGGAAGAACTGAAAAACAGCCCCAAAGATGATGCAGAGCTTTCAATGATCGTTGACCTGATGCGAAACGATCTCGGCCGGGTCTGCGCAGGAGGCAGTGTTGAAGTTGCTGAACACAGGCGCCTTGAAGCTTACCAGAACGTATTTCACCAGGTCTCGGTGGTGCGCGGAAGACTCGCTCCCGGAAATGATTCGGTGGACCTTATAAAAGCAGCCTTTCCCGGGGGTTCTGTAACCGGATGCCCCAAAATAAGGGCCATGGAAATAATAGATGAACTAGAACCCTGCCAAAGACACGTTTATACCGGTTCAATAGGTTATATAAGCTTTCATGGCACCATGGATCTTTCCATTGCAATACGCACAGCCCTGATCTTCAATAACAGGATGCTCTTTTCAGTAGGCGGGGGTGTGGTGTTTGACTCGGAACCTGAAGCAGAATACGAGGAGACCCTGCACAAGGGGAGATCAGTCATGTCCGTGTTTGAAGGCAGGAGGGGGGCATCGGCAAAAACGTCCAGTATATGGATCAACGGAATGCTTGTGCCGGAACCAGATGCCAGGTTGCCGGTTACCTGCATGGGTTTTCAGTATGGATACGGATTTTTTGAAACCATCAGGGTGGAGTGCGGCACCCCCCATCTTCTCGATGAGCATATCTGCCGTTTTGCCGGCTCCTGGCGGGAGCTTTTTGATTCACGTCCGCCTGATTTGTCCTGGAACGAAATAATAAGACAGGTAGTCGAAGCAAACAATCTTGGGCAGCAGGTTTGCGCCGTAAAACTCCTGGCTGCAGCGGGGCAGGCAGATGTCCCCGGAAGAGAACCTCATATTGCTGTCTCTGCAGTTCCTTATATACACAGGCTGGAGCAGATCGGCAAGCCGGCACTTGATCTTGCGGTATACCCTCATCCAAGGCAGACTCCTCTTGCTTCGCACAAGAGCCTTAATTACCTTTATTATTATCTTGCAGGCAGGCGGGCCAAAGAGAGAGGCGGTGATGAAGCCGTTATTTTGAACCCCGACGGAACCGTATCCGAGACAAACACGGCCAATCTTCTGCTGGTGTGCGGCAATACCGTGATTCAGCCAAAGTCGCAGCACGTTCTTGCCGGCGTAATGCAGGCAGAGGTTCTACGGCGGCTTGAAGGAAAAGGCTATAAAACAGAGGAGAACATCGTGAGCCTCGAATCTTTTTTTGAGGCGGACACGGTGATTGTCACAAATTCGCTCATGGGTCCCGTGGGGGCCCGGTCAGTGGACGGCCGGAAAACAGCCTGCGATACGCGATGGATTGCCGGACTCCGTTCGGAAATTTTTTGCAGGCGTTAAGTTCTGATGCACTCGTAAAAAGCAATTTTCAGATGGCGCCGTAAAAAGTTCAAGACCAAGGCTTGCGCAATTTCGAAGAATGCAGAGTACTTAGGCGTACGTAAAATTCTGAGAAATTGCGTGTAACGCAGATATTGGATTTTTACGGTGCCATCAGCTCTTTTTTAACGCCTTTCCGATGCGCTCCATGGCGCGCTCAACATTTTCCCGGGAATTAAAAGCGCTTAGCCTTATATGGCTGCTGCCGCACGGCCCGAAACCCGCTCCCGGGGTGCAGACAACTCCGGCTTTTTTGAGCAGCATGTCGAAAAGCTCCCAGGAATCCGTCTTCGCATCAACCCAGATATAGGGGGAATGGAGGCCTCCGGAGCATGAATAACCAAGGTTCTCCATCTGCCCCCTGATAATGTCTGCGTTTTCCATGTAATCCGCAATAATCGCCTTTACCTGTTGCTGTCCTTCCGGGCTGTAAATAGCTTCCGCAGCGCGCTGTACCGGGTAGGCAACCCCGTTAAACTTGGTGGAATGCCTTCGGTTCCACATGGGATGCAGCATCTGCTGTTCTCCTTTTTCGTCAAAGGCCCGGCAGTTTTTGGGAACAACCGTAAAGGCGCACCTTGTGCCGGTAAAACCCGCTGTTTTGGAAAAACTGCGGAATTCCACGGCCACTTCCCGTGCCCCTTCCACTTCGTAGATGGAACGCGGGAGCTGTCCGTCCCTTATAAAGGCCTCGTATGCGGCGTCATAAAGGATCAGGGCTTTGTTATCCCTGGCATAGTCGACCCACTGTTTAAGCTCCTGCCTTGTAATGACGGCACCGGTGGGATTGTTTGGAAAGCACAGGTATACAAGGTCTGCCTTGTTTTCGGGAGGCTGCGGAACATAGTTGTTTTCCCCGGTGCTTGCCATGTATATGATGTTTTCATATCTGCCGCCGGAAAAATCCCCGGTTCTCCCGGCCATTACATTTGTATCCACATATACCGGGTAGACCGGGTCCGGTACCGCAACCCTGATGTCAGGAGCCAGCAGTTCCTGAAAATTTCCCGTATCGCACTTGGCCCCGTCGCTTACAAAGATTTCATCCGGGGATATGTCGGCGCCCCGGGAGGCGTAGTCATGTTTCGCGATTTTTTCGCGCAGAAACTCGTATCCCTGTTCAGGTCCATAGCCTCTGAAGGTTTCATCTTTTCCCATTTCGTCCACTGCCCGGTGCATGGCCTCCAAGCACGCTGAGGGAAGGGCTCTGGTTGCATCTCCTATGCCGAGCCTTATGATTTTTGTTTCAGGATTTGCTTCCTGGAATTCGGCGATCCTGGAGGCAATGTCTGAGAACAGGTAGGATGCCTGAAGTTTCTTGTAATGAGGGTTGATTTTTATCATCCTGGAGAATCCCTTTCTGAGAGCTTGTTTTTATGGGCGGAAATTTTCATGTATTGATAAAAATTTCTGGTTGTATATAATAAAATGATGTCGCGGTGTCAATGACCCTTTCAGAAGCCCCGCAATATAAATAATAACAGTGTTTTTTTGTCACGTATTTCCCGAATAACCACGGGACCGGGGCAATAATCAATGAGATAAGGAAGAATGAAATGATTGAAGAATTCCTTGAAGAGGATATCCTGACCATAAAGTTTAAAAACGGCCGGACAAACGCCATTAACGGGCAGATTCTTGATCGCCTGGGAGAAATAGCCCGGGAAGCAGACCGCGAGCCTTCCCCCAAGGGTATAATCCTCACGGGTGAAGGTCGTTTTTTTTCAAGCGGTTTTGATCTTTCGGTTTTTCTCGATTTCAGGGATAAAAAGGAGGCGGTGGAATTTTTCGAATTTGAGCAGGAGGTGCTGACCTCCCTTTTTGCCTGTCGCAAGCCCGTGGTAGCCGCCATTAACGGTCATGCGGCAGCAGGCGGACTTATTTATTCCATGGCTGCGGATTACAGGATCGCAAAGGAGCATCCTAAAATAAAGATAGGCATGTCAGAGGTTAAAATCGGCCTGCCTTTAAACATCGCACAGCACGAGGTAATGCGTTTCGGCCTGGACGGGGGCCGAAGGTTCAGGGATGTGATGTTTTTCGGGGACATGGTGGATGTGTTCCGGGCAAAGGAACTCGGCCTTGTCGACGAGGTGGCGGGTGAAGACATGCTTATTGACAGAGCCAGACAGGTGATCTCTATGTGGATTGACACCCCGAACCGCCCTTTTATGAGGATGAAGCAGCTTCTTCGGTCCGATGCTGTTGAACGAATCCGGCGGAAAAAGGAACAGGAAAACTGGCAGGAAGGCCTTGAAGGCCTTTTTCGTGAGGATGTCCGCCAGACACTGGAATTTGTCCAGGCCAGCATGAAATAGCGTGTGTATATTCCTATGGAGCAACTCGATTATATTTTGCCGCTGGTGTCAAAACCCAGCAGGTATATAGGCGGAGAAGTCAATTCCAAAGTAAAAACCGGTCCCGGCGTCCGACTGCGCATGGCCCTGGCCTTTCCGGACGTCTATGAAATAGGCATGTCTCATTTCGGCTTGCAGATCCTCTACCACATGCTAAACACCCGTGACGGCATTGCTGCGGAACGAGTTTTTGCTCCCGGAAACGACATGGCACAACATCTTAAAGCCTCGGGCATGCATCTGTCTTCTCTTGAGACCTCCAGGGCGCTTTCAACCTTTGATATTCTCGGATTCAGTCTTTTATATGAGCTAAATTACACCAACGTCCTCATGATGCTGGATCTGGCCGGCATACCTTTTTACTCAACTGACAGAGATGAATCTTTTCCGGTAGTTATCGCCGGCGGTCCGTGTACCGTTAACCCGGAGCCCATGGCCCCTTTTTTTGACGCCATGGTGGTAGGCGACGCAGAACCGGTTATCATTGAGATGGCAGAGGCATGGGTAAGCTGGAAAGAGGGACGAGGACGTGATAAAACAGAGCTGCTTAAAGCATGGTCCAGAATCAGAGGAGTATATGTGCCCTCCTTTTTTTCTGCCTCATATGACGCTGCCGGGCGCCAGCAGATAACGCCGCTTTGCGATGGATATGAACATGTGCGGCGGGCCGTGGTGTCCGATCTGGACGAAGCCCCTTTTCCGGATGCTCCGGTAGTGCCCTTCGGGCGGCCGGTACATGACAGGCTTCGCCTTGAAATAGCCAGGGGATGCAGCCGGGGATGCCGTTTTTGCCAGGCCGGGATGATTTACAGGCCGGTAAGGGAAAGGTCTCTTTCTGGCCTAACAGGACTTGCTGAAAAGAGCCTTTGTGAGACAGGATACGAGGATTTATCGCTTCTATCCTTAAGCACCGGAGATTACAGCCGCCTGCTGGCACTGATGAAGGAGCTTACAAATCGATACGGCAAAAAGCATCTCGCCCTTTCTGTTCCTTCCTTCAGGGCCGGAACCTTGAGCTCCGAAATGATGGAAATTATAAGGACAGTGCGCAAAACAGGCTTTACTATCGCCCCGGAAGCCGGAAGCAGCCGCCTGAGATCCGTTATAAACAAGAATCTTACAGAGGCTGAAATTTCCGATACCATGAAATCGGCATTTGATCTAGGCTGGCAGCTCATAAAACTTTATTTTATGATCGGCCTTCCCACTGAAACTGATCATGATGTAAGGGAAATAGCAAACCTGGTGCGGAGACTGAGAAAAACCAAGCCCCGGGGCAGACGAGGGGGCAGGATGAACGTGAGCGTGGCGGCCTTTATTCCAAAGTCCCATGTACCATTCCAATGGGAACAACAGCTCGATACCCGGGCCGCCAGGGACAGGATAGAGACAGTCCGGTCGCGCCTGTCTTTTAAGGGGATGGACTTTAAGTGGCAGAATCCGGAATTAAGCCGGCTGGAGGGTGTTTTTGCAAGGGGCGACAGAAACCTTGCAGGTGTGCTCGTGGAAGCATGGAGAAGAGGATGCCGCTTTGACGGCTGGTCGGATTCTTTTGACGAGGCAGCCTGGACGGAGAGCTTTTTAAGTAACGGAACAGATCCGGATTTTTATTTGAGAGCAGTTCCCTTTGATGCCCCTTTGCCATGGGACCACATAAACACCGGCCTTAGCCGTGAGTTTTTGAAGGGTGAATACGAAAAGGCCCTGGCGGCAGAACCGACGCCGGACTGCAGAAACGGGGAGTGCCAGGGATGCGGGGTGTGCGACTTCCAGGATCTCAGACCGCAGACTGCATCCGAAAAAAATCACAAAGAGCCCGGCAGCGCCGGTGACCCCTTTTTTGCTTCAGAAGCCTCCCCGGGTTTTCCTTCTGCTGCCGGGCGGCGCAGGATAAAAGTTATTTACAGCAAGCTTGGAAAGGCACGGTTTTTCGGACACCTGGAACTGGCAAACATACTGGTAAGGGGGCTTCGGCGGGCGGGTTTATCCCTTGTTTATTCAAAAGGATTTAATCCAAAGCCAAGGATCGCCTTTAGTGACGCCCTGCCTGTAGGTTTTGAAAGTATGTGCGAGTCCTTTTTTATGACTGTTGCAGATGAAACTGGATGTGATGATATAAAGGCACTTTTAAACAGTCAACTTCCCGGGGGGCTGGCCGTTACCTCCTGTTTGCCTGTCCCTGAAAAGCAGGGGCCCGGAGCCCGGCCGAGTACCGTCTACCATGTCAGTCTGCCCGGGGACGGTTTCTTTGACAGGGATGACCTTGCCCGTTTTTTGCACGCTCCGTGTTACGAGACTGCAGTTATAAGCGGCAAGGGCTCTGAAAAATGTATAGATTTAAAGACGGTTGTCCAACGGATTTTCCTTGTGAGTCCAGCCTGTATTGAAATAAGGCTTGCCGCGCAGACCGGCCCTGTTGTCCGTCCCGACCAGGTGGTAGAAAGTATTTTCGGATTTGCCAGGCAAGACCTTCTGCAGGGCCGTATCGTAAAGATTGAAGAAGAGCCTGTTGAAAAGGATGAATTTGATGTTCAGGGGGACTTGCATGGATAAGGAACTAATTATAAACGCCCTGGGTCCTGAGATTCGGGTTGCTCTTCTTGAAAACGGCGTTCTATCCGAAATTTACGTGGACCGCCAGGATGAAAGCAATATCGCCGGCAATATATACAAAGGCCGAATACAAAGGGTCCTTCCGGGCATGCAGGCGGCTTTCGTGGATGTCGGACTCAAACAGGCGGCTTTTATTTATGTCGACGAGGTGCTAAATGGCCGGTCTCCGCCTCCTGAAGAATTTTATGTTAATAATGAAAACGCGTATGCAGAAGAAGAACAGGCCGCTCTTGCCGAGGAGGCAGTACCTTCTTCAACAGGTGCCTCAAGAACTGCTCAGCCCGATCGCCGCTGCATTGAAGAGATGTTAAAAGACGGCCAGGAGATCCTGGTTCAGGTTGCCCGCTCCCCGATAGGAAGCAAGGGAGCGAGACTGACAACATATATTTCCCTTCCCGGAAGGTTTCTCGTATTGATGCCCACGGTTGATCATATAGGTATTTCCCGCAGGATCGCAGATGAGCAAGAGCGCTGCAGGTTAAAAGAAATCGTGGAGTCCCGGCGGACCATGCCCTATGGCTATATTGTGCGAACTGCGGGCGAAGGTGTAAGCCCGGAAGTCCTGTCAAGGGAGATGGAGTTTCTCGACAACCTGTGGAACGATATACGGCAGCGCTACCAAGAGGCTTCGGCCCCGGCTCTTTTGCACCAGGAACTTACCGTAACACTTCGGTGCGTGCGCGATTTGCTCGCCCACGAGGCTGACCGGGTCATTATTGATTCTCCCGGGGTTTATAACGCGGTGCGCAATTTTATTGAAAAATTCATGCCCAGGCTGAGTAATTCTGTTCACCGGTATACCGGATCCGAGCCCATCTTTGATGCCTACAACCTTGAGGTCGATATACAGAGGGCGCTGAAAAAGAAGGTTTGGCTTAAGTGCGGCGGCTATATAATCATCGAAATAACCGAGGCCCTTGTTGCAATTGATGTTAATACCGGCAGGTACGTGGGCAAGCGTAACTTTGCTGAAACTGTGCTTAAGACAAACCTGGAGGCGGTCAAGGAAATCGCATATCAGGTAAGGCTTCGCAATCTCGGGGGTATTATCATTATTGATTTTATAGATATGGACAGCCGGGCTGACCAGGAAAAAGTATACAACACATTAAGGGAAGCGCTCAGCCGGGACAAGGCCAAGACCAACGTTCTTCCTGTCTCAGACATGGGGCTTGTCCAGATGACGCGCAAGAGGGTGGTAAAATCCCTTTCCAGGATGCTCTGCGAGCCCTGTTTCTATTGTGAAGGAGAAGGCATGCTCCTGTCGCGAAGAACAATATGCTATAATATTTTCCGGGAGGTCTGCAGGCAGGGCGCAGAGCCTGACTGCAGCTGTATAGACATCAGGGTAAATCCCTCTGTTGCCGATCTTTTGTTCGGCGAGGAAAGCGATCTTATCTCTTCGCTTGAAAGCAGGACTGGCCGCAGGGTATGCATATATCCTGACGGGAGCTATCACATTGAGCAATATGATATAACAGAATCCAGGTAATAAATTTGATGCTAT
>JBKHFD010000072.1:0-9578 GCA_046540355.1 Desulfobacterales bacterium | reverse complement strand
GTAAGTTAACTTCTTTTGAATCTCCGGCGCCTGGCAAAACCGGCGAAGCCTACAAGACCAGCACCAAGCAGAAGCATGGTGGCGGGCTCGGGGACGGGATTCATATCTTCCACATAAAATACGGCATCATTGAAATCACCATCTCCAATATCTGCATATAAGTCTTCAAAAGCAAGAATCCAGTCGTCGTTTCCTTTAGCGTTTGCAGTAGTGATGTCATCGGAGTCTGGACCTAACATGGTTTCGACAGACCAACCTTCTTGAATCAAATACGCCAAAGCCAAAGCATCCTGACCTTCTTCAGTGCCATAACCATATCCTCCGTTTTTGGAATCCAAGGTATAGGATTTTGTTCCTTTAGCAGTATTTTCCCAGTAAAAACCGTATGAATTGCCGAATGATGAGTCTTCCTCTGAGCCAAGTATAAGTTTCCCAGCATCAGTTATCGAAAAACTGCCCTGGTATTCATTATTACCCACTAATGTATACTCCGCCCCGGTGCTTAAAGAAAAGATTCCCAATCGTCCGGAATCACCTCTTACTGAAGACACCAAATATGAATCTAGATTTGCCTCAGTATTAGTCCATGCCCCGGCATTACTTTGGTCGTCTATGTAATTTAAAGTACCACCGCTCACCTTATTATCCAGAGTAGTCTGCAGATCTGTCTCTGTACTACCATCCGCATCAGTAAAATCATACGGCCTTATATTAGTATAAGGCAGCGCAAACACACTCCCCGAAACAAACAACACTGCTGTAAAAACAGCCAATACTAAGAATAATCGATTTTTCATTTCTGCTCCTCCTTGGATTAAATTTTTTCGGCTTCCACTTAAGCCTTTTATCCGAACCCGTTAAGCGCTCGGCGCATGCACCCCCAATATCGGTGACAGAACCTATATAGCAAGTTATGTGCCATTACCCCCGATTCCTTTGTCTGTAGCCAAAAGGCCCGTATACCGGGAAAAAGCAGTATCGGCCGGGGGGTGCTTGACGGTGAGCGGACCGGCTTTTCCGGAAAACCGGAATAAGCCTTAAGGGGGGTTTTCACGGGCCAGGAAAACAATTGCAGCAACTGCGGGAAATATAAAATGGGGGCTTTACAGCAGAATCGTGCTCAAGGCCATTTCGTTTGAACCCGCAAAAGGAAAAAGCTGCCATGTCTTTGAATTGTCTGGATAAAATTTTGCGCCTGGACAGGCTTTCCGAAAACCCGGAATCGTTTTTCCGAAATTCCGGAAAACTTTACTGAGAAGAACAGGAGGACGGGTTACTCTTCCAGCTCCAGGGCAAGGGCCGATCTGCTGAAATTGTCCTTAAACGTCAGTCCCGCCTCGAAACGGTGGGCGTTATCAGAGCGTTTTCTGTGCCAGCATAGCTCGGCAACGCCCTGCAGGCCGGGGATCGGAAAGTCCTCGCCGAAATCAAAAAGTACGTAGCTGTCCCGGGGTATTTCTTTTTCGGTTATAATCCGCATACCTCCGCGGCTGTAATCCAGGGTGGTGGCTTTTGCCTCAAATTCTCCTGTAACGATGCCTAAGGGATCGCAGCTCCGGATCAGCACTCTCCGGTTTCCGGCAATGCGCAAAAAACGGCGCCTGCCCTCAGAATTGCCGGAGGACTCGCCTTTATAGTTTTCCCCGGAAAAGCAATATCTTTCAAACGTGACGCAGCTTTGGTGATAAGGAGTCAGACAGTAGGTTAGCACGTGCGCCCGGGGCGGCAGGTAAATTCCGTCAGAATGAAGACCACAGGCCTGCATATTTTGCAGGAAATAAGGGCAGCCTGCACGCATGCCGCTTTCGGATTTATTATCCATAATATCTTCCGATCTATTAGAGACTCAAATAACTTTGGGCTAATGTTTGGTATTATTTCCTGCAAATAACAGGCCATTATTCATTCAGGATCTGTCTGGGCGTTATGTTATGGAGCTTCAGCTTATCGTAAAGGGTGGTTTTGGAAACACCAAGCTGCCGGGCCACTTCATCCATTTTCCCGCCGAACTCCTTAATGGCGCCTGCAATGACTTCAGCCTCAAACATTCTAACGCTTTCCTTAAGCGGCCTGCTGGTGGGGTTTTGTACCACCGGGGAGATATTGCTTTGCCGGCTGCCATAGCTGCCATGACTGCCGTCTAAACCGAGCCCCAGGTCCCCGGGGTCGATCATGCCGCTTTTAGACATGAGAACAGCCCGCTGAATAACGTTTTCCAGCTCGCGCACGTTGCCGGGCCAGTCATAGGCGAGAAGATCTTCCACCACGCTGTTTGGCAGATAGGTGACTTCCTTTTTAAAGCGCTCCCGGTATTTGACCAGAAAATTGGTGGCAAGAAGGACAATATCCTCCTTTCGCTCCCTTAAGGGGAGCTGGCGAAGATTTATAACATTTAACCGGTAATAAAGGTCTTCCCTGAACCTGCCTGCCTCAACCTCTGATGCAAGATCCGAGTTGGTGGCGGCAATAATACGGACGTCCACGGAAATACTGCGGTTCGATCCCACGCGGATCACTTCTCCGTCCTGGAGCACCCGCAGCAGGGCGGTCTGCATCCTGGGGCTTATGGCGCCGATTTCGTCCAAAAAAATCGTGCCGCCATGGGACTCCTCGAACTTTCCCTTGCGGGCGGAAGTCGCCCCGGTAAACGCGCCCTTTTCATACCCGAAAAGGTCGCTTTCCAGGAGGGTTTCAGTGACAGCGGCACAGTTGAACTTCAGATAGGGCTTATCCAACCGGTCAGAGTGTTTGTATACCAGGTCAGCCACCAGTTCCTTGCCGGTTCCGGACTCGCCTGTTATCAGAACCGTGGCACTGGATGCCGCCACCTGGTAGATCATCTCCCTTAGCTTACGGATGGGCTTGCTCTCCCCGAGCATTATATTATCCCGGGAGTTTAGCCTTTCGGTTTCTTTTTTAAGATGATTCAGCTCGTGGGAAAGTTGTTCGCGCTCTTTTTCGCTTTCCCGGAGAATGGCTATTTTCTCCCTTAACACCTGCTCGATATTCTTGCTGTATCTTTCCAGATCCAGCTCGTGCTTTTTTTTCTGGGTTATATCGCGCAGGATGAGCAGGAATAGATTGTCCCGGCGGTAGCCTTCAAAGGGGATATGGACATATTCAACGTAGAAATCCTCATTTAACTTTCTTTCAAAGACCAGACCGTAATTTTTTTCGTTGTTCCTGCAGCCAAACGGGCACAAATCGCTGTCACAGGGATCATTAGATCCAGCGACAACCTGATGGCACCTGCTGCCGTTTTTTTTGCCGAATCTTGCAATCGCGGTGCGGTTCATATGCTCTATTACAAAATCATCCTTTATAATAAAAAGCATATCCGGCAACAGGTCAAATAAGGCCCGGCTGTTATTTGCCAGTCTTAATACTTCCTTTTGCGGATCTGTAACGATTTGCTGCATGATTGACACCCCGTTTTTTTTAAAAATAACGGACTAAAAGCTTCTACCTGGCTCCCTTTTGGAACAGCACCACTTTTACGGTCTGAAAAATGGTGGCAAGGTCCATACCTATTGAAAGGTTTTTTATATAATAAAGGTCATATTCCAGCTTGCGAAGCGCATCATCCAGGGAGGCGCCGTAGGGGTAACAGATCTGGGCCCAGCCCGTGATCCCTGGCTTTACCACCTGCCTGATGGTATAAAACGGTATCTTTTCTGCAAGCTCGGATACGAAAAACGGCCTCTCAGGGCGCGGTCCCACAAAGCTCATGTCCCCGCGGATAACGTTTATAAGCTGGGGAAGCTCATCTATCCGGGTTTTGCGGATAAGCCCTCCGACCCGTGTGACTCTGCTGTCCTGGTCAGAAGCCCAGACCGGTCCGTCTTTTTCCGCATCATTATACATGGAGCGAAACTTGATCATGTTAAACACACGACCGTTTTGGCCCACCCTTTCCTGCCGGTAAAAAACCCTTCCGGGCGATTCTAATTTTACGGCAAGCGCGGTTAAAAGAAAAACCGGCGAAGATACAACCAAAAGGCCTGTTGCCGCGGAGATATCAATTAACCGCTTTAGCACCCGCGTCAGCCTGCCCACGTAGAAGCCTTCCGAAAACAGAAGCCAGGAGGGATTGACCCTTTCAACCATTATTTTGCCGGTGAGTTTTTCGTAAAACCCTACTGCGTCAAGGATTTCAATGCCCATGAACTTATATTCGATAAGATCGCCCATAGGCATCCCCCCCCGCCTTTCATCCAGGGCCAGCACGATTTTTTCCACCTCCCTGTTTACGCAGAGCTGATAAAGCTCTTTTACATCCCGGTAAACCGGCCGGCCGTCGCCGGCCAGCGGGGAGTCCTTATCTCCCACGAAGGCCACTATCCTGTGGCCGGAATCCTTTTTATCATCTATGGCAGAAGCCACCTGGCCGGCAAACCTTCCGGTTCCCACCAGGGCCACCGGCTGATCGAATATCCTGTACTCCAGCAGCCGGAAATAAGTAAAACGCCAGATCAGAATAATCAGGCCTACTGCAATCAGCCCCGTCCAGAAAACCCGGGTGGAAATAATAAGGGCCGGAAACATGTAATAAATAAAGGCAAGCACGATGCATCCGAACCCGAAGGCCTGGAGCACCTTGAGCAAGTGGTCCGGGAACCTGGGGATAATCGTATGATCATAGAGATCAAAAAAATAAAAACATATCTGGAACACAAAGGTGACCACCAGCGCCCGGAAAACATACACCCCGGCAATTTCCCTGTACTCTGCCGCCCCGGCCCAGGATATAAAGACCGCGTTTATAATCAGAAAGATAAGCGCTCCCTCGCCTAAAACAAACAAAATGTTTCGCCAGGGATAATATTTTTGGAGAATGTAGGGCATGACTAGATACTGGAAACTGGAAACTGGAAACTAGAAAACAGGAAAATATCCTTTTTATAGTTCCGTAGGTTTTTGCCATTTGGGCATATAAGCTTTTTTGCTCTCAACTTAATAACCCTTGTATGAATACCTGTGATAGCCGTAGCTGTATCCCATCCGTCTTTCCAGGAAGTCCTCCATGGTGTTTTCAGGAAAAGCGTTAAACACCACCCCGTAAATCTTATCCCTTCCCAGGGCTTCCACGAATTTCTTAATATCCTCTTTCCTGGAGGCTCCGTGGCGGACCACAAGGATCACTCCGTCAATGCGTTTTGCCAGTACACCAGTTTCCGAGGCGATAACATCGGGCGGGCTGTCAAACAGGACAAGGCGGTCAGGATAACGCTCAGCCATCTCGCCTATGAGCGCTTCCATCCTGGCTGATGAAAGCAGTTCCGCGGGATTTTTCGGGGGCTGGCCGCTGGGAAGCAGGGAGAGCTTGGACTGCCCGGTTTTTCTTATAAGCAGGGAAAGATCCACCTGTTCCCGGAGATGGTCTGTCAGGCCGGTTTCGTTTGAAACCCCGAAAAGCTCTGCAAGGGTGGGATTCCTGAAATCGCAGTCCACCATCATGGCGTAATTTTCCATGCCCCGGGCCAGGGCGACGCCCAGGTTGGCGCAGACAAAACCCTTTCCCTCGTGGGGAACCGTGCTTGTCACCAGAATAGTTCTGGGGGGTCTTCCTGAAGAAGGATATACGATCGAAGACCTGAGCCGGCGGAAACTTTCAAAATACCCGGATTTCGGGTCTGTGGAAATCTGCAGCCGCATGTCCCAGCGCTCCCTTGCAAAACCGGCGTCCGGTTCCGGGGGTGGAGCTGTCCGGGTCCACCCGGATTGACCTTTTCCCGCCGGATGCTGCTTTGCGGGGCGGGATTTTCCGCGGTCTGCCTGATCTTCGGATTTTTCAAACGCCTTTGAAAGCTTTCCCATGTTACCTGCCTCGGATTACGGATTTATATGATGATATCCCCCTGCTGCCAGAAATAAAACGCTGCAGCAGAAAGGGCGATAAACCATGCAGTCAGTATAAAGTACCAGGCTGCGTTTTTGATCCTGTTGCGCCTTTGTTCCTTTTTTGTGACAATCAGGGGCAGTGCGCATACCACCGGCACGCCCAATTCAGCCTCGATCTCATTTGCCCTTTTAAAGGAGGTGTCCATGAGATCGAGGCCCAGAACCAGTCCGCCGCCTGCAGCAAGCCCCATGGCAAGGGAAACCAGCAGGATTTTTGAGAAAGTACCCTTCATGGGGGCACGGGGCAAATAGGCCGAATCCACGATTTTAAACTGGCTTCCCTTCTGGCGCGACTCCAGGCTCTGGGAGGCGTTTGCAGCCAGGCTCTGGGTAAGAAGCTTATCGTGATATTCCTTTAACTTGTCATAATCCCGGGTCAGGGCAGACCATTCGGCTTCCCTTTCCGGGGCCGCCTCTATCCACTGCTCGTATCTTCCAATTTTCTCCCGGAGCTCTTCGGCTTCTTTGCGCTTGTCATTCAGGCTGGCATCTATTTTTTTTAACTGGGCTGCAAGCTCTCCTGCTCTTCCGTCCGGGATGACCGCGTCGCCGCTCTCTTCAACCCTGCCGGCTGATTCGGCTTCATCTGACATGGCCGCAGCCATTTCCCGCTGTTCTGACTCAAGCTGCCCGATTCTCTTTTTAAGGCGCTTTACCTCGGGATGAGTTTCCTTATAGCGCGTTAAAAGCTGCTGAAGCCTGCTGCGCGCCGCGGCAAGACTGCTGTTGTCCCTGTCTGTGTTTTCGGTTTCGGAATCTCCGGCTTCGGCGGACTTTTCCCGCAGCTCCCTGCGGACTTCAAGCTGTTCTGCCACCAGAAACCGGGTGTTTTCCAGCTCGTTTATATTGGTCTGCACCGCCTGGTACTGCTCCTGCAGGGCGTTTAACCGGTTCATATTGGCGCTGCGCTGTTCGGGCATCTCGTTGTAATATTTCTGCTTGTAGTCGCGCATCTGGGCTTCCTGCCTGTTTAACTTCTCCTTGGCCATCTCCAGTTCGTCCTGGATGTAGCTTGCGGTTTCAGTGGCCCTTTCCTCCCTTAACTGCAGGTTTTCCTCTATAAACCGTGCAGCCAGCGCATTGGTGACACGCACGACCCTGCGGGGATCGGGCCCCTTAAAGGAAACCGTAAAAACACTGCCCCTGTCCTTTTCCAGCCCGACTGAAACATCCTTTTCCCGCATCTTCTCGATCACGTCTTCAATGGGAACCTCCTGTCTCATCTCAGGATACAGGCCGTGTTCTTTTATGATTTTTTCAAGGCTGTTTCTGCTTAATACCTGCTGGCTTACGGTCTTTACCATCTCGTCAAATCTTCTTTCGTCACTCCCCATTGACCTGGATACATTTATCCGCTGCTGCTGGTAGATAATCGAAGCACTCGACTGGTAAATCTCCGGCCGGGATACATAAAAAAACAGGCCCGCAGATACCGCCAGCAGGACGCAGACGGCAATAAACTTGTGGCGGCTGAAAATCAGGTTGAGATATTTTTTAAAATGTTCCTGCTGGGGCTGTTCTTTTTCCATTTAGCCAAGATTCCTGTCTTTAAAAAAATTTTGTTTCGCTCTGCCGCAGGCAGCTCTACCGCCACCTGAACAAATCCTTTTCCGCGGAAATTCCGATGGTATAGCGGTGGTCCACATAATTGTCCGCCTCTATATCCGCGTTGTTATCAACAAAAGTATATCTTCCGTACAGCCTGTACCAGCGGGCAAATGTCCAGGACAGCCCGGCGGAAGCTTCGAATCTCTGTTCGTCCGTGCTTGGCTCGCGCTCCAGGTAGGCGTCATCCCGGTAGCGAAGATCCACATTGCCCTTAAGCTCCCGCATCAGAGTCCGGTCAAGGCCGGTTGCCGCAGTCCAATAGCGGGAAAGGCCCAGATCGTCGACCCCCGTATACTCCCTGGCATCCAGACCGCTTCCGGCGCTTAAATACCAGGAGGTTCTCTGCCAGCTTTTTTCCACCCGCCCGTTTAGATACAGGGCACTTGTATCCGAGAAAAACTCCCGTTCCACCATGGAGCCACCGGCATCAATGCTTATGTTTAGCGTGGGCGAATACTGGCTTTCCACTCCGGTTGAAGCGGTATAAACCTCGTAGTCATTGGGTTCTTCGTCATAGTCGCTGCGCGAATACCCGAGATGACCAAACACCCGGGTCTGCGGCGATATCCTGTAATACAGGTAAACATCCCCGGAGTTCGTGGTCAGGTCCTCGGACAGGGCTGATTGGTCAGGCTCATCAAATTCCCCCCTTACAAAACTATAATTTATTGCCGCCTCCCACTGGTGATTGATGCGGTGGCTGACAGAGGCATACGGAGAATGCCTTATATAATCGGAATACTGCTCTTCATCGTTTTCAAGTATCCGGTTGCCGTAGCCTATCTCCAGAACCCTTTCACTGCCGTAGGTCCAGCCGGCAGAGGCGGAAAAGCTGTTGCTCCAGTAAGTCCGTCTTCCCCGCCGGTCTGATATCCCAATATCATCATCTATGCCTTCGCCTATCTCGTAAGGATCCTGTGTTCTGACAAAACTGTCTGTGAAATTCAGATTCAATCTTCGTGCCACCTGGATATCGTATCCCGCAGAAGCCTGGTGATCTATGCGCACATCCTCTGTTAAATAGCTGTATACAAAACCCGGGGAGTACCCAAGGGAAAAGCCAGAGCGCCTTCCTTGCCAGGTATAATCAAGACTCGGGGAAAAGGTGGTGGTTGATTCATACACTTCGTTGTCAGGCTCCCGGTTGATGTTGGAATCATAGCCGTGCTCCAGGGAAACCCCGCCGCGCAATATACTTTCAGCAAGGGCGGCACACGGGTACACGAGCAAAAACAAAACCATCAGGGGCAGAATCCTGCCCTGTTTTCCCAGCGGGGTCACTTCAGGCCTCTTTCGTGTTTTTAGGGGATTACAATGGTGTCCCCGGGCCGGATAACCACGTTCCGCCCTTCGGCATCATCTTTTAAAAACTTCTCATAATTAAAATAGGAAATGCTTTCTTCTTCCTGATCGCCCGGACCGCTTACGATCATTATCCGGTCCTTTTTGGCCCACTCGCCAAATCCCCCTGCCCTGGCTATGGCCTGGATCACCGTGACCGGCCGGGTGATGGAATACTCGCCGGGGTTTTGCACTTGGCCGAGCACGTAGTAGACCTTGCTTCTGCTTTCTGATAAAATCACGGTAACTTCGGGCTCTTCCAGAAAATTCTCGAGTTTTTCGGTTATCCTTTCACCAAGCTCTGCAGGCGTTGCTCCCGCGGCCTCCACTTCTCCGGCCAGGGGCAGGGAAATATTGCCGTCGATTCTTACAAATACGCCCCTGGAGATCTCCTGCTCTCCGTAAACCATGATTTCGAGAACGTCTCCGGCACCAATAACATACTGCCCGGAAGATACTGCCGCCTCTTGCTGCTGCTGCGCTTCAGCTCCCGGCGCGCTTATAAGGCACAGCGCAAAAAGCAGTAAAGCCACGTTTTTCAGGTATCCTGACAAACCCATGATCCATCCGCCCTTTCCTTGTTCGATGCGCAAAAGAATAAAAACCCGTTTCATAAAATCATTTTGCTTCATGCAAGTACCGCACCGGACACAGTATTAATCAGAAAATTTTCCTGATTCTGCTTGCGCTTCGCATGGAATGCGCCTAAGATTGATGTCACCGTAAAA
>JBKHFD010000071.1:0-9624 GCA_046540355.1 Desulfobacterales bacterium | reverse complement strand
AATTCTGAGAAATTGCGCGTAACGCAGATATTGGACTTTTTACGGTGCCATCAATCTTAACCAACAGAGAAAAAGGAGTCTTGACATGAAATTCGTGTTCTGCCAAATAGCCGCGGTCCTGATCCTGATACTTATCCTGCCGGCCACTGCCTTTTCCCAAAACAACTCTGAATTAGGACTCCAGGTCAACGATTCTGCGGTTGAAATTCTCGCCGGAACCGAATTCCAGGTTACCCCCGGACAAATGAGGATAGACGGCAATTATGTTTACGAAGAGGACGAGTACACAATGCTGGGAGCAGCGCTTACCATCGGAGACACGGCAATAACCCCCGGCCTTACGGGAAGGCTCGGCTTCAGGGGGGTATACGGAGAATTTGAGCGTCCGGGCAGCGACAGCAATCTTTTCAGCACGGCATTTGTAATGAAGGCTGAATACGACCTGTCCTCTGCATATATTTCCCATTACATACCCGTTACATTGCACGCCGGATTGAATTTCGCCCCATCGCCCCTCTGCTTTGATGATACGGATGAATACCTAGAATTTATGGGGGGTGCAGAATGGTGGATAATTGAAAATGCCGCTGTTATGTTAAATTTCCGTTACATTGACGTGGAATTCGACGACCCCGTGGAGTGGGAAGAAGACTACAGTTCGTTATACGGGGGTATAAAATTCCGTTTTTAAGCTCAAGCCGTACTTATAAAAAAATTTATTGAGGCGGCAGCACCTGATTTTTTACCGCAAATCCGGACTCTGGATAAAAAGCATGTCTAATCCGAGCCGGATTCAAACACTAATCGGTCCTCAATATCGGCGACTGTTTTGGAGCCGATCCCTTTTACCTTGGTCAGATCCTCTGCGGCTGAAAACGAGCCGTTTTCTTTCCGGTAATCCACAATCTTCCGGGCAGTGACCTGCCCTATGCCCTTTATTTCAGTAAGCTCCTCTGCTGATGCGGTGTTGACGTTTATTTTTTTATTTCCGTCCTGCGCCCCTATGGGAGCAAATACACCGCAAACTACTGTGATCAGAATTACAACAAAACAAACATTAATCATTTTCTTGAATTTTGTCATAAAAAACCTCCCTTAATAAACTTTTTAAAGTTGTTATGCCACCGCCTCAATATGTAAAAAATTTTATAGTCATAAATATAAGCTGGAAATATTCTATAAAAAGTGTATTAAGTCAAGTTAAAATTATAACTTTTCCAAAGGAGATAATTGTGCAGTTTAAGAGAATAAGAACCGCAAACAGGGTTAAGGTTTACAAAAAGCATCCGGTTCCCTGAAAAAGGCAGATTATCGTTTACAGGCGGTAATTTGGCTGGTAGTAATATTTATTTTATAGGACAAACAGCAGTCAGGGATCTTGAAAAAATGAAAATCGCTGTTATCTCGGATATACACGGAAACGCGGAGGCCTTTCGGGAAGTGCTCAACGATATGGAAGAAGCCGGGGTTTCGGCTGTATACTGCCTGGGAGACAACATAGGCTACGGGCCGGAGCCGGAAGAAGTCATAAAACTGTTAAGGAAACATGAGATTCCTTCAGTTATAGGAAATCACGAACTGGCGCTTAACAGACCCGAATACCTGGAATGGTTCAATCCCATTGCCAGGATTTCCCTTGAAAAAACAAGAGAACTCCTGTCCCGCAGCACCCTTGAATTCATTAAAGAACTCCCCTTTTTTCGCACGGAACATGACTGCAGATTCGTGCACGGATTTCCCCCTGACTCAGCCATTGAATACCTGTTCGAGGTGTCCCGGGAAGAACTTCTGCACACCCTGGATCATATGCAGGAACGACTTTGTTTTATAGGCCACACCCACGAACTTCTGCTTGTCAGCCGGAACGGGGGCACTATCTCCAAGCGCCCCCTCAGGCAGGAAACCGTGCTGCTCGATACAGCCAGCAGATATATCATAAATGTGGGCAGCGTAGGCCAGCCCAGGGATGGAAACAACTTCGGAAAATACGTTATTTTCGATGATAATGCATTTGAACTGGAAGTAAGATTCGTCTCCTACAATGTCACCGAAACCATAGACAAGATATTTCAGGCAGGCCTTCCCGAGCAGCATGCCTGGCGTCTTATGTAAAGAATAATTAAGGGCTTACCTTAAGCTTTTGCCCGGGATAAATCTTGGAATCCCTGTTAAATCCGTTTATTTCCAGAAAAGTTTCAAGCTCGATCCCGTGGTCTTTGGCTATCGAATATATGGTGTCGTTTTTTTTGACAGTGTAATACTGCTCTTCCGGTTCTTCCTTTTCTGCTTCGGCTTTTTTCCCGTTCTCAGATTTTGCTGTTTTCTCGTTCTCAGATTCTGCTGTTTTCCCGTCGCCGGCCAGCTGATACCTGCCTTCCAGTTTTTCTATCCTGGCCTCTAGATCATCCATCTTCTTGAGCGATTCGCGTGCATGCTCGTTGTTTTCAACAACGCGCCTTGCCAGTTCAGCCACGCGCCCCATGAGCTGTTCGTGGTTTTCGTCAATCTGTGTTTCCATGTCAGAAAGCACGGATTCCAGCCGCATTATAGCCTCTGACCCCGTCTCTCCGTCGCTTCCGGGTCCAGCGTTCTTCTGTGACGGAGCCTCGGGAAGGCTTCCGGCATCACCTATTTCCAGGGTCTTCTTGTTGGAAACCTCCTGCGAAGATCTGTCACCTCCGGGCAAAAACACCATTATTCCGGCAGCCACCAGAACCACCACCGCCGCGGCTATCAGGGAAATCCGGAGGACCTTCCTGCCCGACCAGGATCTGCGGCTTTTTTGCCTGAGATACGATTTTGGTGTTTCCTCAAACCCCTCCTGGTTTTCATCTTTTTCAAAAACCATGCTATCCCCCTTCTTTTATTTGAATACTGATCATGTGGGTACTAATATTCAAAACAACTGCGAATTGATTTTCCAGTGACTATAATGCCGGCTTGACCCGGCTGCGGTTTTTCAATATGGTAAGAAAAACCAAAATGACTTTTAAATTTAAATACCATTAAATTTCAGGTTTATCCAAATGAAAAAATATTCGCATGATTTCGTGGAAACATATGACGGTTTTCTCGGTTTCGGCTGGGAGCGCGAAACAGACGAGCAGACTCTGATCTGCTATCTGCAGATGATCTCTGACGACAGGCTTATAAAAACCCTTGTCTCCCGCATGAGCGACCATGAGCTCGAAGAGAGCCATGATTTTATAAACCGGCTGCTCAGAACCCATTTAAATGACGCAGAATACCATAGGCTGTTTTTAAAAGACAACACGCATTGAGAATTTATAACAGGATGAAGCAATAAATGATAAAAGATAAACACATAGACAGATACTCGGATGTCCTGCTCTGGGGGCTTAATACAGCCAGAAAGGGGCGCAGAAAAAAAAGCGACATAATTCTGATCCGCTATGATCTGGCCGCCCTCCCCCTGGCCGAACGCTTATATGAAAAACTTCTCGCCGCCGGCCGCCACCCTTTACAGCGACTCATGCAGACGTCAAAAATGGAAAGACGCTTTTTTGAAATTTCAAACAACCGCCAGCTCAGATTCATTGCGCCAGGGGAAAAGGAGTTTTACCAGAATCTGAACGGAAGCATCGTTTTGCTGGCCCCTGAGTCCATTACCCATCTGTCACATATTGATCCCTCAGTCATAGGCTCCTCCCTTAAAGCCCGGAAACCGCTTCGCGATATACTCGACAGACGCGAGAATGCGGGGGATTTCAGCTGGACACTTTGCCTTTATCCCACCTCAGCCCTTGCCAAACATGCAGGAATGGCTCCTGAAGAATACAGCCGGCAGGTGGTCAGGGCATGCTTTCTGGACCGCAGGGACCCTCTGGCTCAATGGCAGTCTGTATTCAGAAATGCCCAGAGAATAAAAAAATGGTTAAACAGCCTGGACATCCAAAGCATGCACATAGAATCCGAAAACGTGGATCTTAAAATCACGCCAGGCCGGAATCGGCGATGGATAGGAATCTCCGGTCATAACATACCCAGCTTTGAAATCTTTCTTTCCCCCGACTGGCGGGGCACCAGGGGAATTTATTATGCTGACCAGCCGACCTACAGAAGCGGCAACCTGGTTGAAAAGGTCCGCCTGGAATTTGACAGGGGAAAAGTTGTTTCCGCAGATGCCGAAACAGGCGGGGATTTTCTGCAAAAACAGGTTCAAATGGATAGCGGGTCGGACAAGATAGGTGAATTTTCCCTTACTGACAGGCGGTTTTCAAAAATCAGCAGTTTTATGGCAAATACCCTGTATGACGAAAACTTCGGCGGCAAATACGGAAACTGCCATATTGCCCTGGGAAGTTCCTATTCGGACACTTATGCCGGAGATCCCAAGGAGCTTACAAAATCCGTTAAAAAGCAGCTTGGATTCAATGACTCAGCCCTGCACTGGGACATTGTAAACACCGAGAAAAAGCTTGTAACCGCCCGACTGGCAGACGGGAATAAAACAGTCATATACGAAAACGGTGAATTTAAAATCTAAACTCAGCAAAACCCATGAATAAGCCATTCCGGCCTGTATTACTTGACAACCCGGCACAGACGTATGCCTGGGGTTCGAAAACAGCCATCCAGAAACTGCTCGGCCTGGAGCCAGACGGCCATACCCCGTGGGCGGAGCTATGGATGGGGGCTCACCCGAAAGCCCCGTCCCGGGTCAAAATAAACGGACACAAGACAGCTCTTGACCAATGGATAAGACAGCACCCTGAAGACTTGCTTGGGAAATATGCAGCAGAATCTTTTGATAACACACTTCCATATCTGTTCAAGGTCCTGGCAGCGGACCAGCCTCTTTCAATACAGGCCCATCCGGACCGGGATAGGGCAAGAAAAGGTTTTGCAAGGGAAAACAGTCAAGGCATTCCAGTTGATGCCCCGCACCGCAACTACCGCGACCCCCGGCCAAAGCCGGAGCTTATATGCGCAATAGAGCCATTCGGAGCCATGATAGGATTCCGAAGTGTAAATGAGATCAGAGATCTCATTACCAGGTTCTGCCCCGAAAATCTTGAACCTGAAATCCGGATGATAGAAGACCGGCCGGATGAAAAGGGGATAAAAAATTTCTTTTATGCTCTTATGACCATGGATCAGCTCCGGCGCACAAAAATCATTGATGAGGCGATTGAGCACACAAAGGAGATCAAAGCTCCTGAAGCCGGATGGATAAAACATCTTTACGGTTTTTACCCGGACGACATAGGCGTGCTGGCCCCGGCTTTTTTAAACATTGTAACAATTGAGCCGGGACACGCTGCATTTCTAGCCCCCGGGGTCATCCATGCCTATCTGTACGGCGTAGGAATGGAAATCATGGCAAATTCCGACAATGTGCTCCGGGGGGGACTGACCCGAAAGCACATTGACCCTGAAGAACTCATGCGTGTTCTTGATTTTTCGCCCCGCCCTCTACATACAATTGCACCGCAGCCTACAGACAAATTCGAAGCAAGCTATCCCGCGGAAGCCGAGGAGTTTGCACTCTCCAGGATCAGGGTCGGCCGTACAGGGCAATGGCAGGGACCGGCAATCCACAGCGCAGAGATACTTTTCTGCATTCGCGGCAAGGCGGTTATAGAAAACGCAAGCGATGGTTTTTCCCTGCCCGTAAAACGCGGCGACTCTGTTTTGGTACCCGCTGCCGCGGGAAAATATAAAATAGCCGGGGATGCGGTATTATACAGGGCCCGGGTACCGGTATGAATTTTAACGCCATGAATCATAGCTCCTCTTCTCTGCAAGTAAACGAAATTTTTTTCAGCATACAGGGAGAATCACTGTATGCGGGCCGCCCCTGCATTTTTGTAAGGCTTGCCGGATGCAACCTGCGATGTGCTTACTGCGATACGAAATATGCCTGGTCCGGGGGCAGCAGGATTGAAATAACCGAAATAATAGATGCAGTAAAAAAATACGGGTTTCCCCTGGCGGAGATAACAGGCGGCGAACCGCTCATGCAGGCCGGGACCCCCGAGCTTGCAATGCGTCTGCTGGACGAAAAAATCGAGGTTTTAATAGAGACTAACGGCACTTATCCGATTGACTTACTGCCTGAAGGATGCATTAGAATAATGGACATAAAATGCCCGGGCAGCCGAGAAAGCTGCAAAACCGACTTTGACAACATTGCCCGTCTGGGTGGCAGAGACCAGGTCAAGTTCGTTGTCTGCGATCGCAATGATTATGAATATGCAAAGGATATTATCAAACGGTGGGGGACTGTATTTCCGGCAATTCCGGCTTTGATTTCGCCTGCCGCGGGCATGGCGGATGAGGCAGAAGTGGCGGCCTGGATACTGGAAGACCGCCTTGATGTCAGACTGCATCTGCAGCTTCACAAAATAATCTGGCCTGGGGCCGAAAAGGGGGTTTAATTGGAAAAATCCGAAAACAAAGGGGTCGATGCCGTGGTGTTGGTAAGCGGAGGAATAGACTCTGCGGTCACGCTTGCGATCGCTGCAAATGAAGGCTATGTCTGCCACAGCCTCAGTTTTAATTACGGCCAGCGCCATCACCTGGAAGTCGCGGCCGCGGGGAAAATCTGCAAACTTCTGGGAGCAGCGGATCACAGGGTTGTAGGGCTTGATCTTTCTGCCATTGGAGGATCTGCGTTGACCACAGACATAGATGTACCCAAACACTCAAATAGAAAACAGGGCAATTCCGGAATACCAGTGACATACGTGCCCGCCAGAAACACGATATTTCTCTCCTTTGCCCTTGGCATGGCAGAAGTCCTGGAAGCAGAAAACATCTTTATAGGGGTTAATGCCGTGGATTACAGCGGATATCCGGATTGCCGGCCCGAATACATCCGGGCGTTTGAAAGCATGGCCAATCTTGCCACCAGGGCTGCGGTGGAAAAAAATCAGAAAATAAAGATACACACTCCCCTGATCGATCTTCCCAAGTCAGAGATAATCAAAAAAGGAACCGAACTGGGAGTTGATTTTTCAATTACAACAAGCTGCTACGACCCCTCTCCCGAAGGATTTGCCTGCGGCTTTTGCGATTCGTGCAGAATTCGAAGGGAAGGTTTTAAAAAAGCAGACATCCCGGATCCTACCGGATACATAAAAAATCAGAAATGAAAATCGCGCTTCTGCATTACCATTTAAAACCGGGCGGTGTGACAGGTGTAATAAAAAGCCAGTTAAAAGCCTTAAAAGACGATTGCGAAACCTTGGTGCTCACTGGCGTCCAACCACCCCGCGAATTTGAAGAAAAGGCGGTTTACGTACCGGGAATCGGATATGATCAAGACAATCCACAATCCGTTTCCGCGCAGCAAACTGCAGAGCGCATTTATAAAGCCATTTCCGCAATCTGGCCCGAAGGCTGCGACGTACTACACATACACAATCCCCTTCTTGCAAAGAACCGGAATTTTCTTGGTATTATATCCTGTCTTCAAAAAAAAGGACTTGCGCTTCTCCTTCAGGTACATGATTTTGCCGAAGAGGGCCGGCCCGGTGAATATTACGGCGGCACGCCCTATCCTGAAAACTGTCACTGGGCGGTGATAAATTCCAGGGATTACCAGCTGCTTGAAAATGCAGGGCTTGACAAGACGGGCCTTCATCTTCTTGCCAACCCTGTGACCCCCCTTTTTTCAAGCCCCCCGGACAAGGACCGGTTTTCAGACCCAAAGTTCGTGTTATATCCGGTCAGGGCGATCAGACGCAAGAACATAGGCGAAGCGCTTTTGCTGTCGCTTTATTTTGCCGGCAACAAACGACTTGCAGTTACCCTTCCCCCAAACAGTACCAGGGACTGGGAATATTACCTGCAATGGAAGAAGTTTGCCGGGGAACTTGATCTTAATGTAATCTTTGAGGCCTCGGAAAAATACGGATTTGAAACACTTATTTCAAATTCGAAATTTTTTCTTACAACGAGCATCACAGAGGGATTCGGATTTGCCTTTCTGGAGCCCTGGACCGCGGGAAAAGCTATTTTCGGCAGAAAACTCGATATCTGCGAAGATTTCCGGTCTGCCGGAATGATAATGGACCATTTGTATGAAACCCTGACAGTGCCGTTTTCCTGGATTGACAAAGAGCTTTTCAGACGCAGGTGGTTTGCCTGCATAGAGCAGATATATAAAAAATACGGGGCAGAACCAGAGCCTGAAAAAAAACAAGCCGGTTTTCAAACAATCACCCAGGGCGGGCTGATAGATTTTGCCGTACTTGACGAGACCTTACAGCAGCAGGTGATCAGGAAGGTACAAAATGATCCCGGCGCCTCAAAGCTTCTGCTTGATATAAACCCCGTGCTAAAGGAACTCTCCGATCCCGGGATGCCGGAAATCCTTATTCGCGCAAACCGTGATGCAGCAGTCAGGCATTTTAGCATGGAAGCTTACAAAAGAAGCCTGCTTGATGCTTATAAAAAAGTTGTCCGGGGGCCGGTAAATCACGCAATTGATAAGAACAGGCTGCTTAAGGGATTTCTTTTGCCTGAAAGATTCAGCCTTTTAAAATGGTGCGACAATGAAATATAAAGACCTGTTTGACAACTACATCCGTTCCATCGAACCCGAGCCAACCGGGATTGCCCCAGGCGGAAGCCTGCGGCATCCAGTGGCCGCCGTGATATTCGATGTATACGGAACTCTTTTTGTCAGCGGCCCGGGAGACATAACTGCCGACCCTGATAAAACCGAAAAGAAGCACGCCTTAGACCGGCTTCTTTGGACTCACTCAATAAGACTTGATTCTGGAACCGTAATTGCGCGTCTTTTCGATGAAATAAAAAAGGAACATGCCCGAAAACAGAACCTTGGCATAAAATGTCCGGAAGTGCGCATACACCGGATCTGGATGAAAATAACCGAAATAAATGACCGGGAAACCGCCCGCAGGCTTGCACTCGGCTATGAACTAATCGTAAATCCGCCCTATCCCATGCCGCATCTGGACCGCCTGCTTGAATCCTGCAGGGCCTCTGGCCTGAAAATGGGCATAATTTCCAATGCACAGTTTTATACTCCCCTGCTCTTTCCGTATTTTCTGGGCAAAAAGCCAAGGGAGCTTGGATTCGATCCGGATATTATTTTCTACTCATACGTATCAGGGGCGGCAAAACCCTGTACTGACATGTTTGAAGCCGCGACCCGGAAGCTTGAAGCCAAAGGAATAACGCCCGGATCTGTGCTTTATACGGGAAACGATATGCTAAACGATATTTATCCCGCCGCAGCAACAGGATTCCAGACCGCCCTGTTTGCAGGAGACAGGCGTTCTCTTCGCCTTAGAAAAAATGATCCGCGATGCGCGCATCTTGACCCTGACCTGACTGTGTACAGCCTTGCAGGGCTTGGAAGAATCATTGAAACCCCTTGATTATTCTTCTTCGCCCGGCGGAACCACCAGGACCGGAATCTTTGATTTTTCCAGCAGCCCCTTGACCGTGGATCCGATTGATTGAGTCTTGAAAAATCCTTTCTTGGAACCCGCGACTATGAGGGTGCAGTCATGTTCCCGGGCCTGATTTAAAATAGCTCCCACAAGATCCTTGTCTGCAACCACAAGATGCTGCCAGTTAAATTCGAACTTATCCGGATCCTGGCCGGCATCCAGACAATATTGTTCT
>JBKHFD010000070.1:0-9643 GCA_046540355.1 Desulfobacterales bacterium | reverse complement strand
AACCAACGACTCTCTGCTTAAAAGGCAGATACTCTACCAACTGAGTTAACGGCCCGGTCCAGCAGGCTCGATAAAGTTATTTTTGTATATATTTCCGGAGCGCTTGTCAATATCAAAAGTAACCACCCGGTGAAATTTTTCAAAATGTTTTTGATTATATGTGCGCTTATTTACGCTTTGGCTTAAATTATTTCCGCCAGAACTCAGGTACCAGAAAAATTATTATGGTATATATTTCAAGTCTGCCAAGCAGCATTACCCAAGAGAGAAGCCATTTTCCCAAATAGGGGATATCGGCATAATTTCGGGCCGGGCCCACCATGGCCAGACCGGGGCCTATATTGCCGATGGACGCCGCAGAGGCTGAAATTGATGTTACAAAATCCACGCCCATGGTTGCAAGCAGAACCGCGGATAACACAAAAATTGCGATATAAAGAGCCAGAAACCCCAGCACTCCGTTTATAACCGCATCAGATACCGGCCTGCCCCCGATCTTTACATAGGAGACCGAATGGGGATGGAGCAGGTTAAAAAGCTCCTTATAGCAGAACTTAAAAGACACTATTATCCGCATCAGTTTCATGCCGCCGGTGGTGGAGCCTGCACAGGCTCCTGCAAACATGCACAGCAGAATTATAAGCCTTGCCACCGCCGGCCACTGATCATAATCGGCTGTCGCATAACCCGTGGTTGTGAGAATGGAGACTACCTGGAATGCCCCGTAACGCAAACTTTCCCCTGCGGTATCATACACTGTTCCGAAAACGCTTATACTTACGATGGTTATAAGTATAATCAAAAGAAAAAGGTAAAACCTGCACTCGGGATTTTTCCAGTATGAAATGGGTTTTCCCTGAAGCATCCTGAAATGAAGTGAAAAGTTGATCCCCGCAAGAATCATGAAGCCGATTATCACAACATCAATATACAGGCTGTTAAAATGCGCTATGGAGAGGTTTTTTGTGGAATACCCGCCAGTGGGCATCGTGGTGAAAGTATGGCACATAGAGTCATAAAGATCCATCCCTCCCAAAAGAAGCAGCAGGACTTCCGCCATGGAAAACAGCACGTATACCTTCCAGAGGGCTTTTGCCGTGTCCCTGATTCTCGGCCTGAGCTTGTCGGGCACGGGAGACGGGACTTCTGCCTTGTAGAGCTGAAATCCGCCCACTCCCAGAAAAGGAAGAATCGCAATGGTAAGCACGATAATACCCATGCCGCCGAGCCACTGGATGAGGCTTCGCCAGAACAAAAGACCCTTTGGCACGGATTCGATGTTGGTTATCACGGAGGCCCCGGTGGTGGTAAAACCGGAAACAGCCTCAAAAAAGGCATCCGCGAAAAACGGAGAAAGTCCGCTTAGATAAAACGGAAGTGCTCCGAAAAATCCTATGGCAGCCCAGCCGATTGCCACAATTGCCATGCCCTCGCGCTGGCTGATATGCTCGGTTTTTTCCTTTCTGAAGATGAGAAAAAAAACAGCTCCAAAAAGCACTGCGATTGAAGAGGATGCGGCAAGGGCCGGAGCGCTTCCGTCTGAATAAAAAAGACCGACCCCTGTTGGAAACAGCATAGTCAGGCCCAGAAAAAACACAAGGATACCGACGTACTGAAGAACAAATGCCCAGCGCATCTAGAAAAACTCCAGCTTAACCGTTAAAATCCGCTCTATTTTGGGGACTACCTGGCGTTTTGCAAAAATTATTATCCGATCTCCAGGCTCTATAACACTGTCTCCCGAGGGAATAAGAACATGACCTTTCCTTATAATACCGATAATAAGCGAGCCCTTTGGCAGCGAGGATTTACGCAGAGGCTTTCCGACTATATCTGACGTTTCCAGGGCCTCGGCTTCCATGACTTCCGCCTGCTCGTCTGTGAGGGTTCTTACCGACAGCACCTTGCCTCTGCGTATATGCTGCAGAATGGTGTTTATGGCTGAAAGCCGGGGGCTTACCACCTGTTCAATCCCGATGGTGGGCATCAGCGGAAAATAACTGAATTTGTTCAGCTTGGTAATGGACTTTCCCGCTCCCATGCGCCTTGCCAAAAGAGAGACCAGAATATTTGTCTCCTCGTCGTTTGTCAGGGTAATTACTGCATCCATTTCCCTGATATTTTCCTCCATGAGCAGCCCCTGGTCAGAGCCGTCACCCTGGATTACCACCGCCTTTTTCATTTCCGCGGCCAGTTCGCTGCACCGGGCCTGGGATCGCTCTATTATCTTTATCTGAATACCCTTTTTCTCAAGGGCACCCGCCAGTCTTGCGCCTATCCGCCCGCCACCCACGATCATGGTGCGGCGCACGGGCCTTACCTCCCTGTCAAAAGCTTTCAAAATCGGGGCAAGACCCTTTTCCTCGCTTATAAAATAGACCAGGTCGCCCGGATACAGGCGTGCGTCACCACCCGGGATTATAAGCTCCTCTTTTCTTACAACTGCGGCAACCAGGATCTGCTGGCCTATTTTTTCCGGAATTTCCCTTAACCGGATGCCCGCCATAAGACTGCCGGAGGTCAGGTATAATCCGATGAATTTGAGCATCCCGCCGGCAAATTCACTTACGTCAACAGCCCCGGGTATGCTCAGAAACCGCTCTATGCTCTTTACCACCTCGATCTCGGGATTTATCACGGTATCAATATGCGGGGCCTGGTCGTGGAGAACCTGATGATAGGGATCAAAATCTCCATCCCGTATACGTGCCAGCTTTTTAGTGGTAGGAGAAATCACGTCTGCCATAAGGCATGCAATCAGGTTTATCTCGTCGCTGTCGGTGACCGCCAGCAAAATTTCGGCCTCCTTTAAACCCGCCTCTTTCAAGACTTTCGGGCTGCTGCCGGAACCATTTACGGCCTCGACATCCACGTTGTCCGAAAGCCGCCGAATTGCAGCCGGATCGCGGTCGATTACCACCACGTCCTTTTTCTCAAAGGACAGGCGGCTTGCTACATGATAGCCTACCTCGCCTGCGCCCACTATGATGATTTTCACTTCTAAATCTCCTTTTGCCTCTGCCGGCCCGGGGACATGCCCATGGCTGCGACCATCCGGCCCGCCAGATACGTATAGCGCTGGCTGGGCTTATCGTTTTTAACTGCGATGGCCATTGCCTTTTTCGTTCCCACCAGCACAACCAGGCTTCTGCCCCGTGTAACAGCAGTATATATCAGGTTGCGCTGCAGCATAATATAATGCTGGGTCAAAACAGGTATCACCACCACCGGAAATTCCGATCCCTGGGACTTGTGAACGGATACTGCATATGCCGGGACCAGCTCGTCGAGCTCGGAAAAAAAATAATCAACCGCCCGGCCCTCAAATTCGACCTTCAGCTGCCTGATTTCGTTATCAACTGCTGCAACCCGGCCCATGTCGCCGTTAAACACCTGTTTTTCATAATTGTTCCTAATCTGCATCACCTTGTCTTTGAGGCGGAATGCAGACCCTCCGGCATTTATCTGCGTCTTTTCAGGATTAAGCGTATTCTGGAGCAGACTGTTCAAATTCGCCGTGCCTGCAACCCCCTTATGCATGGGAGTGAGCACCTGTATGTCGTCTACCGGATCAAATGCAAATCGCCGGGGTATGCGTTTTGACACCAGTTCTACTATAATGTCAACCACTTTTTCAGGTTCCTGCTGCTCTATAAAGAAAAAATCGCTGTCCGGCTCATTAGCCTCGAGTTTCGGCACTGTGCCGCTGTTTATCTTATGGGCGTTTACAATTATCCGGCTCCTGCGGGCCTGGCGAAAAATTTCAGTCAGGCTGACCACCGGTATTGTTTTCGAAGCAATCACATCGTTTAATACGTTTCCCGGGCCTACAGAGGGGAGCTGGCGGACGTCTCCGACAAGGACCAGGGTTGCCGCAGGCGGCACTGCCTTAAGCAGATGATTCATCAGCACAGTATCGATCATTGATGCTTCATCCACAATAAGCATATCGCACTTAAGGGGATTGTCCTGGTTTTTCTGGAATCCGCCCGAGCGGACGTTAAAGGAAAGCAGCCTGTGAATAGTGGCCGCAGAATGGCCGGTGGCCTCGCTCATTTTCTTGGCCGCCCTGCCGGTGGGAGCCGCAAGCATGATCCTTGTGCCCAGCTTTTTAAATATTTCAAGAGCGGCCCGGATGATCGTGGTCTTACCCGTGCCCGGCCCCCCTGTAATCACCATGATTTTGTTTTCAAGGGCGCAGCGCACCGCGGCCTTCTGTTTATCTGCCAGCCTGAATTCCAGTCTTTGCTGAACCCATTGCAGCGCACGGTCTGCATCAGTATCGCGCACGCATTTCGGAGCCTGTGCAAGCCTTGCAAAATGCTTGGCTATTGCTGTTTCACATACGTAAAACCTCCTGAGGTATACAGCTTTTGCAGGTGCGCCGTGTTTATTGACGGGTCGGATATCCTCTACTATAACCTCGCGGTTTTCGGCTGCGCGCATGATAGCATCTGCAACCAGTTCCTTTTTTGTCTCAAGGATTTCAAGGCTTTTGTCAATCAGCGCCTCGTAGGGATAATAGACGTGGCCTTCCTCTGCGAGCTGGTTTAACACGTAAAGAATTCCTGCGCGTATGCGCAGGGGATGGTTTCTTTCGAATCCGAGCTTTCCGGCAATCCTGTCCGCGGTCAGAAAACCTATCCCGGAAATATCGGAAGCCAGCCTGTAAGGATTCTCTGTTACCACTTCAACGGCGTCCCGGCCGTACTGGCGAAAGATGCGAACAGCATAGGCAGCGCTTACCTCGTGGGACTGGAGAAAAACCATGACATTGCGGATCTCCTTCTGCTCAGCCCAGGAATTTTTTATCATGTCTACCCGTTTTTCCCCGACGCCCTCTACTTCCTTCAGCCTGCCGGGCTCTTTTTCAATAACTTCAAGCGAGGACTTGCCAAAGCGTTCCACGATGCGTTCGGCCATCACCGGCCCTATGCCTTTTACCAGACCTGAGCCGAGGTATTTCTTAATACCGTTTACCGTGGATGGAGTTCTGGTACGATATGAACGGACTTCAAACTGTTCACCATAGGTGGGATGAATCTTCCAGGAACCTGTCATTTCCAGCACTTCGCCGGCCGTTGGTTCCATAAACCGGCCCACCACGGTGGCCGGCTCGCGGCGGCCCCTTATACGAATTTTTGCGATAGTGAAGCCGTTTTCAGGATTCGTATAAGTTACGCGCTCGATCTGACCAAAAAGGGTTACGCTGTCTGAAAGGGCATCTGCCATATCACACGGGCACAATTAAGGAAGGGTTAAAGGCCTTGCGACTGCTTTATATTATCCGGAAAGTTTGTCTTTTGCGGGTTCAGCAAAAATTGAATCCGGAAAATCCTCTACAAGCTGCTCATAGGCCCCGAGGCTTTTTTCCCGGTCCCCTGTCCGGCTGTAAAGCAGGCCCATATTAAAAAGGGCCTGATCCCTTAAGGCCTGATTTTGATCCCCGGCAACCTGCTCAAAAAGAGAAAGAGCTTTCTTGTGTTCTCCTATTGCCGAATTGGCGTGAGCCATGCCATTTAGGGCCACGCATCTGAACTCAAAGCTTTTTTCAAAGGCTTCATATGCCTGCTCATAGAGTTTCAGGGCCCGCCGGTAATCCCCTGTGCTGTAGCAAAGGCCTGCATACTGCAAAAGAGCCATCTTTGCAGGACCGGTATAGCCGTACTCATCTATGAGCTTTTCATAATTCTGCTTAATTTTTTCTAATTCTTCTTCATCTGGATTTTCACCCAGCTGTTCATACTGCCTTGTTGTCTGAACAAGCATTGCAGAAGCGCTTTCCCGGGCGCGTTCCAGAAAATAATACACTCCTGCTCCCGCTATGGCAGCCGCGCACACTATTGCCGCGGCGATGGTAAGCGGCTTTTGCCTGGCAAGGACAAATGCCTTGATCCGGGCTAAAAATCTCTGCAAAGGATCCACTGTTTCCTGTTCCTGATCCGGAATTCTCGGTCCTCCGGTTTTTTTAGTCATAATTTTCGCCTTGCTCCGGGAAAAGAGTTCTTTTTATTCTTCAAGCAGATTCCTGATTCGCACCCATCCGTCATCATCAATCTTGGCGCCGATAAGCTGGCATACCTCATAGCCGCACGCAGAGCCCAGGAGTCCGCTTTTGGACAGGGGATGGCCCTTTATAAGGCCGTAAAGAAAACCACCGGCCCACAAATCGCCGGCTCCAGTAGTATCCATGGCATTTCCGTCGCCCATGCCCTCAATTTTGGTCGTTTCTCCGTATGCTTTTATCATGCTGCCCCGGGGACCGAGTTTAAAAACCGCTATTTCCACTTCTTCGGCCATGGCCTCCAGAGCTTTTTCTTCATCCCTGATGCCGGTATATGCAAGAGCCTCATCCTCGTTGGCGATGAGAATATCAACATACTCTGCGACTATCCTGTTGAGCAGGTCTTTTGATTCCTCTACCACATTGAAGCTGGCAAGATCGAGGCTGACCTTTGCCCCTGCTTCTTTTGCGGCCTTTAGAACCGCGGTCATCAAGTCGCGGTTAAACAGCAGGTAGCCCTCCACGTGAACAATTCCGGCACCTTCAAAGCATTCGGGGCCTATATCTTCCGGGGTCATCTCCGCAGCCGCACCAAGGCAGGTAAACATGGTGCGCTGGGCGTCAGGGGTTATCACTGAAAGCACCCTTCCGGTCGGATTTTGGGAGTGAAAAAGATAAGGCTCTATTGAATGCCTTATAAGCTCATTCTCAAAAATATCACCGAGTCGATCTTTTCCTCTCTTGCCTACGAATCTGGCAGAACCCCCCAGCATGCCAACTCCGGCAGCCGTGTTGCATGCAGATCCCCCGCATACCGTTACAGGGGGGCTGGAGGCCCTTGAGAGCAGTTCTTCTATGTAGTGCTCATCTACAAGGGTCATGCCGCCCTTGGCTGCACCCGCCTCCTCAAGGAAGTTGTCATCTTCGTTTGCCAGTATGTCTACCAGCGCGGACCCAACACAAACAATAGTTTTCTTATCCGGGTCAAATGTAATTTTCATATTTTGTTATTTTTCCTTTATTTTGCTTTATACCTGCGAAAAAATCCGGAAAGGGAATCTACCACACAAGTCCTTTATAAATCCACCCCTCTTCCCCGTCAGCATGCTTGATATGAATCCAGTCGCCTTCCTTTTCCAGAACCCTGAAGGGAACACCTTTTTCAGCCTGAAAAGCAACCTCGTGGTCGGTGCCCGGGTCCTCGCGGATATTTATCAGTCCCTTTTTCGTAATAACCGTTTCAAAATCCTCCACAAGATCTTTATGTATAAAGCCGCGATCACCCTCGAAATCTTCGAACCTGTACCAATCGCCCTCGGAATCCTGCACCATAATCGGCGTGTTTTTCTCCATCTGCCAGAGCTTTTCGTGGTCTGAGCCCGGGCCTACCCGGATATTTGCCACATCTGCAGAGACCGCCATCCGCTGCTGGGCCGAAGCACAATACACCGTCCCAAGAATAAAACCCATAATTATTAAGCATGCAAGGCTGGCTCTTGCCAAAATTTTTGAAGTATACATGGTTTCTTCCCTGACTTTACATGTAATAAATTATGCCGCCATAAGCTGATCCACTGCCTGCTCCAGGCCGTCTATGCTAAGCTCAAACATCGGAAAAATCTGCTGTATGATGCTTATGGTCCTTGTATAAGGCCACATCCGTGCGGGTACAGGATTTAGCCAGGCATTGTGCGGAAATGTCTCGGCAAGGAAACGAAGTTGCTCTATGCTGGCCCTTCCGCTTCTTTCATGAACATAAATGGAGCCGTCCCGTGCCATTAGCTCATAAGGGGCCATGCTGGCATCTCCCACTATGACAAGGCGCGTTTCCGGATCCATCCGGGCAAATTCCATTACAGGCTTTGGTTTACGGAATCTTGCAGGATCTTCCCACAGGATATCATATATAGTATTGTGGAAAAAATAGGTTTTAAGCTCCTTGAACTGGGAGCGCGCATAATTGAAAAGAGTCTGTACGACGGGCACATAGGGGTCCATGGAAAAGCCGCCGTTGTCAATCGCGAGAATGACCTTGAGACGGTCTTTTAACCGCCTGTCAAACACGATTTCTATATCGCCCGCGTTTTTCATGGTGCGGTAAATACTTTCCCTGACGTTTACCTGGTCTTTTGGGCCTGAAGGAACCAGGTTACGCAGGCGCTTTAACGCCTCGCCCATGGAGGCCTGGGTCAGCGGCCCGCTTCTGGAGTAGTCCTTATAGCGCCTCTCGTTGGCGACCTTGATTGCGGACTTGTTGCGGGATTCACCGCCCACGCGGAGACCTTCCGGATGGTAGCCTGAATGTCCCACCGGCGAGGTCCCGCCGGTTCCTATCCAGCGGTTTCCGCCGTCATGCCTTTCGGTCTGCTCCTTTAACCGATCCTTGAAATACTCAATGAGCTCTTCCGGCGAAAGCTTTGCCAGTTCAGCCGCGTCCTCGCCCAGGGCGTCTGCCACTGTCTGCGGGTCCGAAAGCCACTGATCCAGAAGCGCCTTTGCGATCTCGTCGAGCTCAAGGCCCTCTGCATCAGGCATTTCCGCACCTTCAAAAAAATGGGCGAAAATCTGGTCAAACAGGTCAAAATGCCGCTCGCTCTTCACAAGTATCGCCCGGGCCGCGGTATAAAAATCGGACAAGGACATTATAAGCCCTTTTTGAAGGGCTCTGTGAAGAGTCAGAAAGGCGGTGGGCGTTGCGGGTATTCCAACCTCTCTTAACTTGTAGAAAAAATCCACAAACATGGGAGCGCCCTAAAACCTCCTTTTACGTTGAACCTGATTTGCAGCGATTGTATAATCCTGGCTTTTCTTAAAGAGTACGCCCAGATAGGGAATCTCTCCCTTTGCCAGTTGTTTGGGCTTAAAATCAGGATCCATGGAAAGTGCCTTTATCCAGTTTATAAGCTCCCTGGTGGCCGGCTTTTTTTCCACCGTGTCGAGTTCTCTTAGCTGATAGAAGGTATCAACGGCAATATTCATAAGCTCGGTATCAATGTCCGGGAAATGCACTCTTATGATCTTTCGCATCATTTGGGGATCCGGAAATGCTATGTGGTGGAAATTGCACCTGCCAAGAAACGGATCCGAAAGATCCTTTTTTGCGTTGGAAGTTATCACTATCACGGGCCGGTATTTCGCCCGAAAGGTCTTGTCTATCTCGATTATGTCGAATTCCATCTGGTCAAGCACATCGAGCATGTCATCCTGAAAGTCGGTGTCAGCCTTGTCAATCTCGTCTATTAAAAGCACTGTACGCTGATCTGCTGTAAAGGCCTGGCCGATCTTGCCCATCTTGATGTAATCCTCGATTCTGCTCACATCCCGGGTGGAGTCCCCGAACCGGCTGTCATTGAGCCTGGTAAGAGTGTCATACTGATAAAGCGCGTCTATTAGCTTCATATTGGACTTCACGTTTAAAACGATCAGCGGCATGCCGAGATTTTCCGCAATGGCATGAGCAAGCATGGTCTTTCCCGTACCCGGCTCGCCCTTGAGCAGAAGCGGCATTTCCAGTGACATTGAAATATTGACGATTCTTGCAAGCTCGTCATCGAGTACATAACGTTTCGCGCCGGTAAAGCTGCCCTGTTTTTCAGTGTTTTGTGCCATAAGCAAATATCCTGGGGTTTGTTGATTGTT
>JBKHFD010000069.1:0-9966 GCA_046540355.1 Desulfobacterales bacterium | reverse complement strand
TGCCTTGCATCAGAACAGGATTTCCCGGAATACGAGGAGGCCCGGCAACTGCTTAAAAAGATCAGCGGGTAGCCCCGGAAATATCAAGCTCTTTTGCGCATTCGCGGATGATTTTCTTTGATATGCGTTTTTTCGAAAAAACAAATCCGGTTAGAAGGGCGCGGTCGCAGATAATATTTATAAGCCGGGGGCATCCGTCGGAAAAGCGATGGATCTCTTTTACTGCGGTTCTTTCAAATATTTCCCCCATCGCCCCTGCCACTGCGAGCCGGTGCTTTATATATTTTTCTGTTTCTTTTACGGATAAGGGCTCTATATTGTAATTG
This sequence comes from Desulfobacterales bacterium, assembly GCA_046540355.1. Taxonomy (GTDB): domain Bacteria; phylum Desulfobacterota; class Desulfobacteria; order Desulfobacterales; family Desulfosalsimonadaceae; genus Desulfosalsimonas. Next base: position 9,640 of record JBKHFD010000069.1, on the reverse strand, counting down.
GCGGTTATTCTCTGCCGCATGGCCCGGTTTTCCGGGCGCAGCAGAATGTCGTTTAATTCAAGCTGGCCCACCAGAAACACGTTTATCAGTTTTTTCCCCTTTTTTTCCAGGTTGGAGAAAAGCCTTATCTCGTTTAACAGATCATCGCTTATAAGCTGACACTCGTCTATTATCAGCAGCACCCGCCTGCCCTGATAATAACATTTGGTTATAAATCCGATAAATTCGATCAGAAAAGCCCCTTTTGTTTCAAAAGGAGCCGGCAACCCGAATGCCGTTGAAATATAATTAAAAAAATCAAGCCTTTCCATGCCGGGATCGTGCACGGCAACAGCCACGTCATCTGCATCCATTCCGGCAAGAAGGGTATTTACCACCGTGGTCTTGCCCACCCCCACGTCTCCGGTCAAAAGCAGAAAACCCCTGCTCTCAAGAACTCCGTATTTAAGGGTGGCAAGCGCCTCGCGATGTTTTTCCCCGTACCAGAAAAAATCCGGATCCGTGTTTATGTCAAAAGGCTTTCTTGCAAGCTGGTAATAATGAAGATACATATTTTTGCTTTCTTTAACTGTGGATCGCCACCCGGTTTCTTCCTTCGGCCTTGGCCTTGTAGAGCGCGCTGTCAGCCATCCGGATAAGGGTGTCCGCGCTTGCCGCCCCGGCGAGAAAGGTTCCTGCAACCCCGATACTGATCGTAACTTTCAGGTCCTTTCCCCGATAATGCGTAACATTTGCCTCGATGTCGGTGCGGATCTTTTCCGCCAGCCGGCCTGCCTCGTCCAAAGACTTTTCAGGGTATATAACCGAGAATTCCTCGCCCCCGTAACGGCTGACAAGATCTCTGTCAGGCAGATTTGCCTGTATTATTGCCGCAACCTGTCTTAAGACCTCGTCTCCGGCCTGATGGCCGTATGTATCGTTAAAATCCTTGAAATGATCAATGTCTATCATAAACAGCCAAACCGGATAATTTTCCCCCGAAGCCTTTCTTAGTTCCTTTTCCAGGGTATAATAAAAATACCGGTGATTAATAAGCCCGGTAAGCCCGTCGCGCCGAGCCATTTCGAAAAGCTTTGCGTTTTCAATGGCAATGGCGGCCTGTGACGAAAGCAAGGTAAGAAGCTCGAGGCGATTGCTTGAAAACGCCCCTGATGCAAGGCTGTTTTCCACGTAAAAAAGACCGCTGAGCTCTTTGCCCCGGCGGATAGGCGCGCAAAGAACCGATTTTACGCTGTTGTCACTAATATAGGGATCCCTGGAAAACCTTTCATCCGATGAAGCATCGTCTATTACAATATTTTCCATGGTTTTATGCACGTATGAAACTATTCCCGCAGGTATGTCCGGATAATCTTCAACAGGCACAGACTGCATCACCCTTACATTTCCGGCCGAGTCTGACTCGGCCTCGACATGCAGCCGCCCGCTGTTTTCCAAAAGCAGCACGGCGCGCCGTCCCCCCGCATTTTCCAGGCCAATGCGCATAAGCCTTTCAAGGAGACGCTCCAGTACAATTTCTCCGGATATGGCCTGATAAGCCTTTATAACAGTTGAAAGATCAAGCCCCGCGCCCTGATCCTGGCCCGGATCGCGATCATCCTCCCGGCCCCGGGAAACCATAGCCGCCGGAGCCTGCAAAAAATCACTCCTTATTTTTTCCAGTTGCTCCGTCTTGGCGGATGCACCCCATTTTCTGTAGCATTCATGCGATCTTACCATGAAAAGAGTGCCAAAATCGCGCATAGCTCTTTGGGAATAAAAAAGCGCGGCCAGCTCGCAGGCAAGGGCTTCAATCTGTATAAACCCGTTTTCCCGGGCTCTGTCGGCAGCCTTGTGATACAGGTTTTCCGCAGTTAACAGATCCCCGCGGACCCGCGCCATCTCGGCTTCCACCAGATCCGATTTATGCCCGTGGTTTTTGGGGCCGTGGGCCGCCCACAGCCTTAATTTTGAAGCCGCCTTTTCTATCTTTTTCCATACCTCCTTTTTCCGGGAATGCGGCAGACGCTCAAAAACCGCCAACTGATTTAATGCCCTGTAAAAATAAAACACCGCAAACATATAAAGACCCACACCTGCATCAAGATACCCCTTGGCCTTTTCCGCGTTTTGTTCCGCCCTTTCATGCTCCCCGAAAACAAAGCAGATCATCAGCCTGTAGGTATATATAAGGAAAAGCCCTGCTCTTTCACCCGACTCGACCATCTCGGCAGTCAGTTCTTCCTCGCTGTATCTCTGCCCCTCCAGTATTTCGAAATTATCCGAATCCTTTCTTAACTTGCCGATCACCTGCTGGAGCATCAGTATCAGGTGAAGGGGAACCATTTGCCCGTAACGCCTTATAACGCTGCCGTAGCTCTGTGTTTCCCCTGCCAGAACATTGAGTCTGCGGCCGGCGCCAAAGGCCATGTGACAATACTGGCCGGCCGAATAGACGCTGTAGTCCACATCCCCCAGTTCCAGCCCCCGGTGATAAATCTCCAGTATATCCCTGCAGCATTCAGCCAGGGGATCCCGCCAGTGCCTGGTCTGGGCATATACCAGATACATTATCTGTGTCTCCCTGGAGCCGAGCCGCCTTGCCATTTCCAGGGCCAGATCTCCGAACCGGCGGGCTTCATCCAGCCTGTTCATTGCAAAAAGCATCACTGAATAGGATCCCAGCCAGTGGGGCGTCTGGGCACATACTCCTTTTGAAAAGCTAATACGCACCATCCTCAGAACAAGCACTGCCATATCCGTTGCATAACCGCCTATGTAGAACGCCATCAGAGAGCTGGTGGCAATCCGCACCGCGGCCCTTGCATATGGATCGTCCATCACCCGGTAATTAACTATCTCATGGTCTTTCCTGCCATAAAGAAGTCTCCTTGCGGCAAACAGCTCCCATGACCTTCTCGCCGACGAAGCCCGGCGCGGCAGCCTGACTCCCAGATCATCCAGCACCATGTATGCGATACCAACAGCCTCGGCGATTTTCCGCCGGGCGAGATATGCCTGGATCTGTATTTCCCTGGCATCGATTGTATCGAGCACTGTCTTTGCATTATTAACGATCTGGTTGACACGCTCCTCCATTTCTTCAAAGGCGGTATTCAGATAAGCCGCCCTTGCGACTTCCGTATGCAATTTCAGGGCCAGGGTATAATCCTGAGTCCAGGCGTTATAATCCAAAAGACTGATTCCGGTCCTCAGGCAATCAAGTGCTGACTGGTATGCTGCGGTATCACGGGATTTTTCCCCGGCAAGCAGGTTTAACCGGGCGGTCTCTTTTTTCTCCGGATAGCCGGTGATGCTGTCTCTGCCCGCATTTAGGTGATTTACTATGAAAAAAATATTTTTGTAGAGTTCATCCCGGTCCTCCGTACTTCTGTACACGTGCCATCCGATATCGTGATGCAGCCGGGATCGATCCTGTGCGGGAATCATGGCATATGCGGCCTCCCACAGCCTGTCGTGGACAAAGCGATACATCCCTTCCGAATACTGGAGATATCCGGATTTAAGTGCCGGCTCCGCTGCTTCCATCACTTCATCCATGTCCATTCCGCGCACTGCGGCAAGGGTCTCCAGGTCAAACCTGTTTCCTATACACGCCCCGGTTTTTAATATGTCCCGGGTTTTATCGGGAAGGTCCGAGAGTTTGCCGGTCATCAGCTCCACAACATTGTCTGTGACCTCAAGACCGCTGATCTGCTCTTCATCCCAGGACCATCCCCGGGAAGGATCAAATCTCAGATAATTATTTTCATAAAGATTTTTTAAAAACTGGTTTACAAAAAAGGGGCTGCCGCCTGTTTTCTCATGAACAACAGAGGCAAACGGGGCCGCGGCATCCCGCCCGATCTTAAGCATAGCCGAAATCATGGAGCCTACAGCCTCCCGGTCCAGGGTCCCGGGTTGCACTCTGATCGTATTTCCCACGGTATTTTCAATTTTTCCGATTGTACGTACAAGCAGATCAGAGCCTTCTGATTCGGTGTCACGATACGCCAGCACCAGCCATATACATCCCTTATCCATTCCTTCAACAAGCCTTCCCAGGAACCTGAGGCTTTCCCTGTCCGCCCACTGCAGATCGTCGAGAAATAGAATAAGCGGGTGTGCGGAGCTTGCAAACACCTGCACAAAGTTTGTAAAAACATGCACAAAACGGTTTCTTGCCGCTTCCGGCCCCAGTTCCGGCACTTCCGGCTGCTTTCCCACGATTAGTTCAAGATTGGGGATCACCTCTGTTATCACCCTGCCGCCGGCACCAAGGGCCTCTGAAATTCTTTTTTTCCAGCTTTCAATACGTTCCGGTCCTTCGGCCAGAAGCCTTGAAACCAGCGACATAAAAGCCTGTATTATCGCACTGTAAGGAACCTCTCCCCTGAACCTGTCGTATCTGCCGGCAATAAAATAGCCCCGGTCAAGCGCCGCCGATCTGCAAACCGTCTCTGCAAGGGCTGACTTGCCGATGCCTTCCGGACCCGTAATGATCGCAGCCCCGGGTCTGCGAAATTCCATCACGCGGTCAAAACATCCGACAAGGGCCGTTATCTCATTTTCCCGTCCCACAAGGCGGCCGGGAGAATCAAAGTCTAAAAACACGTCCTCGCTGGCAAGTTCAAAGGGTTTTATGGTCCCTTCTTTCGCAAGCCCGCGTCTGCAGTGCTCCAGGTCGGCAAGAAGGCCCCGGGCGCTTTGATAGCGATCTTCCGGGGCCTTTAATAAAAGCTTCATCACCACGTCGGAAAGGGCCCCGGGGATGCCGGGTCTTGCTTCAGAAGGCGAAACAGGGGGTTTTGCTATATGAGCATGAATTATCTCCATGGGGTCATCGGAGACAAACACCACAGAACCCGTAAGCATCTCGTATAATACAGCCCCGAGGCAGTACAGATCCGTTCTGCGGTCAACCGCCCGGTTCATCCTTCCTGTCTGCTCGGGGGCCATGTAGGGAAGAGTTCCGGAAATCATCCCAGGGGCGTATATGTCTTCATGCTCCTTTGCGATAAGGCTCAGATCGCCGAAATCGGTTATCCGGCATGAATCGCGGGTTTCTTCTATCAAAATGTTTGAGGGCTTTACAGCCTTGTGCACCAGCCACTTTTCATGTATCCGGCCCAGGATTTCCGCCAGGCGGACCGCAATATCAAGTGCTTCGCCAAAGTCCATTCCTGCCGGACCAATACGGGACTTAAGGGAGCTGCCCCTGAAATCCTCCATAACCAGGGCAAAGCCGTCCTCATGTTCAAAAAGCTCATAAAGCCTGACAATGCCCTCGATTTCCAGGTTTGCTATATTTTCAAACTGTTTTTTAAACCTGGCCGCATCCGCCGCAGACAGCCCGGGGGAGCGCAGCAGGCGGATGACAACCCTTAGGCCGTCACTTGCGCGCTCGGCTCTGAAAAGTTCAGAAAGCCTGCCCTCACTGATCTTTTCGGTCAACCTGTAGCTGCCGATAGTTTCCATATTCAGGGCCCGGAAATTTTGTCCTAAATTGAGGCTTGTTAAAGACCACTAACCTCTGCCGGAGACAATCTCCCGGAGTATGCCGCCCACTGCGGCGCACTCCAGGCCGAAAGGGAGATAGCCTGCATAGCCCAAAAGGGGCATTTCAAATATCTTAAAGCCGTGCACAAACGGGACGCTGTATTCCCATCTGGCCAGGCTGTAATAGTTCCACATTTCCCAGAAAAACCCGCAGACAAGCGCTGCTGTGGCAAAACATACAAGGCTGCTCCAGTCGCCCTGGCGGACCGGGGAAAATATATGCCGCATACCGTCTATTACCTGGAAGCACACTATTATCAGCAAGGGTGAAACCCACAACAGCGGATAAAGAGCATTCGGGAAAACTCCCAGAAAAAAAAGCCCTGCCGCGCCGATACCGAGTACCGCGGTAGCCAGAAGGCGTGGATTACCGGGACTTATAACCAGAAAATTTTTGTATGCTTTTTTAAAAAAAGAAAAAGATCCAAGCAATTCGGCGGTGCTCCATACTGCGGGCAGGACAGTGGCAAAACATAGAGTTGCATAGACTATATACTGCCCCGGGCCAGGCATTTCCACCCCGACATAATACCAATTTCCAACAAACCGGTTAAGGTACTCGAAAAACCACCAGAAAACTGAACTTGCGGGAAACAGCAGAAGAAAAAATCCCGGCTTTTCGCGTATCAGGCAGGTGCCGGTCCTTTTGCAGCAAGCCGCATTTACTGTAATAATATAGCCAAGCCACATAAACGGGAAAGGATACGCCTGATATTGGGCAAACCATTCAAACCGGGTCCAGTCAAGAAACCAGGCAGCCGCGCATATAAGTATGCCCGCCCACCCCCAAAAGGGAAAGGCTTCGGCGGAATCGTTGCCACGGACTTGCTCCTGTCTGAAAAAACGGATTGCTCTTGCCGCAAACGGCGCCAGGCAGGCAAGTATAAGAATTGCAAGCCCTGCAAACACCGGCCATGAAAACTGGGCGTGCTCGATCAGTCCGGGCTCGGGCGGAAATTTAAAATAAACAGAAATCTGCCGGTCCGTAAAAATCACTATCCCGGCAAGCGGGAGACCAAGGAGCATAATGAGCAGAATAAGAAACCTGTTTAACGCCCTGTACATATATGAACACCTCAAAAGCGGGATTCCGGGTGACAAGTCCTGAAGCCGATATTTTATGAATTTTAACATATTTGTATATATTGTCTATTTTATTCAGGTGTTCCGGTCAAGCGGCAAATATTTTTATCCATATTTTCCTTGACACCGGTTTTTGCAAACTATATTAATGCAACAATTAACCAACTATTCAGTTAATTAATTGTTTTTAACGTGTGCCCCCTCCTCAAAGATCCTCCCCTGCGAAATTTACGGGGGAGGGTCTTATTTCCGGGCTTGCCGGAAAAAGCGGGCAGGCAAACGGATCTGCAAAAAAACCATGCAAAATATAAATTCCAATAATCGACATCCATCCCAGCCAGATTCTCCATTATTTCGGCACCAAAGAAAACCCGGGCCTCGACTTGGCCGGCTATGTTAAGTAAGCCGCCAAAAGAATCCTGAAAATGAAGTAACACAGAGAAATATTAAGGAGGATATTTTGAAAATTGAAGATATCTCGACTGTTCTTATTATCGGTTCCGGCACCATGGGCCAGCAGATCGGTTTTCAGTGCGCCGCAGGCGGCTACGAGGTCATCATGCACGACCTAAACGATGATTTGTTAAAAGCTGCAATGGAACGTATGGGCAGGCTGGCGCAGAAGCAAATCAGAGGCGGCCGGGTGGGCCAAAAGGAAGCAGAAGTCGCAATGGAACGCATAAAAACCGAATCCGATCCTGAAAAAGCAGGCGAAAACGCGGACTTTATAAGCGAATCCATACCCGAGGACCCGGAGCTTAAAGGCAGGGTGTTTGGCAAATTCAATACCATATGCCCGGAGCATACAATATTTACAACAAATACATCCTCCCTGCTGCCCTCCATGTTTGCAGAAGCCACGGGCCGGCCGGACCGGTTTGCTGCATTTCACTTCCACGATACCAAATACAATAAAATAGTGGACGTAATGCCGCACCCGGCCACCTCCGGGCAGACCATGGAACTTATAGAATCTTTTGCACGGCATATAGGCATGGTTCCTGTTGTGCTTAAAAAAGAAAATAACGGATACGTGTTTAACGCAATGTTTATGCAGCTTCTGGAATCAGCGCAAACTCTTGCGGCAAACGAAGTTGCATCCGTAGAGGACATAGACCGGGCATGGATGGGTGTAATGAGCATGAATATAGGGCCTTTCGGCCTGATTGACAGCCTCGGCATTGATACAGCCTGGAAAGTGACAGACTATTGGGCAAAACAGCTCAATGACCCCCAGGCGAAAAAGAACGCCGAGTTCTTAAAGAAATACGTTGACAACGGGACTCTTGGAACAAAGACGGGCAAAGGCTTCTATACATATCCAAACCCCGCTTTTGCAAGACCCGGCTTTATAGAGAAAAAAACCAAAGAGGAAGAGAAATAAAGATGACAAAATATAAAGCATCCGTAGTCAGATATGAAAAACCCTACGAATCGGTTAAAAAGGCTGTTGATTTATGCGGAGGTCTCGATCATCTGCCCGATAAGGCCAGGGTTTTTATTAAGCCCAATATCGTGTTCTGGACAAGAGCCTGCGAATTCCCAAAATGGGGGGTAATAACCACCTCAAGGGTTATTGAGGACGTGGTAAGGCTTTTAAAGGAACGCGGAATCGACGACATAACCATCGGCGAAGGCATTGTGGCAGATCCCAAAGACAAGCAAACCCCGGCCCATGCATTTGAAACCCTTGGCTACAAAAAGCTGGAAAAAAAATACGGGGTAAAAACCCTGGCGATAATGGAACGACCCTTTGAAAAGGTGGATTTGGGCGACGGCATAACCCTTAAGTTCAACACCGACATAATAAACAGCGACTTCGTGGTCAACCTGCCCGCCATGAAGACTCACAACCAAACCATGGTGAGCCTGGGAATCAAGAACCTCAAGGGGACCATCGACATACCCTCGCGCAAAAAATGCCACAGCGCGGACCCTGAAAAAGACCTGCACTATCATATAGCAAGGCTTGCCGACAAAATGCCTCCCATGCTCACCCTGGTTGACGGCATATACACCGTGGAGCGCGGCCCGGCATTTGACGGCAAGATGCACAGAACCAACCTGCTTGCTGCATCTGCGGACGTTTTGACCGCAGATTTGGCGGGCGCAAGCCTGCTGGGCCATGATCCGCAAACAGTGCCTTATCTTGCCCATGCAGCCGCAAACCGTGGTCGGCCCGCGGATCTCTCAGACATTGAAATCATTGGCGAAAAAATAGAAAACGCGGCAGCATACCATGAATGGGATTTTGCCTACAGCCGCGATGAAACACGAGAGCTGCCGGTGCCGCTGGCAAAGCAGGGGGTTGACGGGCTTTTTTACAGAAAATTTGACAGCACAATGTGCACCTACTGCACGGGATTAAACGGCCTGGTGCTCACAGCAATCCGCGCTGCCTGGAAAGGCGAGCCCTGGGACAACGTGGAGGTTCTGACCGGAAAATCCATGGAACCCACCCCCGGCATGAAGGCCACGATTCTGCTCGGCCAGTGTATATACCAAAAAAACAAGGATCACCCTGATATTCAAAAAATGATAGCGGTCAAGGGCTGCCCGCCGGATCCTAAAAACGTTGTAAAAGCCCTGCAAGAGGCCGGCATAGACGCGGACCCCAACCTGTTTGAGCAGGCCGAGTCTCTTCCGGGATTTTTCATGTCCCGCTACAAGGACAGACCGGAATTCGAGGAATCCTTCTTCAGGGTGGAATAGAAAACTTTCCCGGCCGGAAGGTCAGCCGGCGGAGACAAAAAGGCTGCCGGTTTTATCTTCCGGCCATATCACCACGATCGATGTGCCCGCACCCCTTCGGGTGCGGATATGGAACTGTCCGCCTGAAAGCTCTGCCCTCTCGCGCATGCCGGCCAGGCCGAAGCCGCCGCCTGTCTTTGAACCAGGCGCTGCTTTCGGGTCAAAGCCTTTCCCGTTATCTGCAATCTCCAAACGCAGACCGCCGTGTTCCGATGTAAGGGAGATGTCTACACTGCCGGCCCCGCTGTGCCTGCCTATATTATTTAAT
>JBKHFD010000068.1:0-10066 GCA_046540355.1 Desulfobacterales bacterium | reverse complement strand
CGCGGCGAAGCAAGCCGTGCAGATGCCCGGCCCGAATGCAGCGCCTGAAAAGACTGCTTCGGATTATCCCGCATCCCGGCCAACTTGACCGCGGTAGTGTTTTTTGCAGGTACCTGCCTGACCGGCCGCAATTCCAGGATAATCCGATAACAATTTGTTTGCCAATGCCGAAAGCTGTTTAAAACATTTGAACTTTTACGCTGTTTATGTTCCCATGAAATATTCATGGGTTTTACGCGGAAACCGGAACGTAAACTGCAGGAGCCCGTCCGGACAAGGATTCATATAAGAATCAATCACAAAAGCAAGGAACCAGGCAATGAAGAAAAACACCAGTGATGCGGCACAATGGACCAAGAACCTCATAGAGAAATTTATAGAAACCTCACCTGAAAATACACTGGCGGACGGGAGCGGGGAAAAGGCATGGGATGACTTTCTGCTGGGTTTTGCGGCAGGGGCGGATTCCATATTTCTGGATTATAAAGACCATGTTGGTGATTTTCACTGGACACCGGAAGAGATTTTCAACATGACTTTCCCTGAACAGAAAGCAGAAGCAGAAGAATTAACCGTAATCAGCTATATCCTTCCCCAGGCACAGGCCACCAGAAAAGACAACCGTGAAATGAAAAGCAGACCCTCGGAGCGCTGGGCAAGGGTCCGTATATACGGCGAAAAATTCAATGAAGAGCTCCAGCGCCATCTTGCCGGATCTTTCAATGAGGCGGGGATTCAGGCAGTTGCGCCGACCCTGACAGAGGGATGGAAGGTAACCGTCTCGCCGAAATACGGTTACGCCTCCTTCTGGTCCCAGCGGCATGCGGCATATGCGGCGGGTTTGGGCACGTTTGGACTCTGCGACGGCCTTATCACATCGAAGGGAAAGGCAATGCGGGCAGGCTCGGTGGTCGTCCGGTTGCCGATTCCGCCTACCCCCAGGCCGTATACTGATCACAGGCAATACTGTCTTTTTCATGCAGACGGCTCCTGCGGCGAGTGCATAAGCCGCTGTCCGGTCGGCGCATTAAGCGAACACGGCCATGACAAGGTCAAATGCCGCCAGTTTCTTAGGGATGTTACAGCCCCGTATGTGAAAGATAATTTCGGTTTTGACGGCTACGGCTGCGGGCTCTGCCAGACCGGCGTTGCCTGCGAATCCGGAATTCCTGTATAACGGCCGTTAAGGCGTAATATGTCTGATAAAAAAATATTTTACGGCTGGTATATTGTTGCGGCCTGCTTTCTGCTCTGCTTTCTTTTTGCCGGTGCAGGGTTTTATTCCTTCAGCATTTTTATCGAGCCCATTGAGAATGAGTTCGGCTGGAACAGGGCCTCTATATCTTTGACAATGTCGATTTACCTGATAACCGGAGGCCTCATGGGGCCGGTTTTCGGCAGGCTTATCGAGCGATTCGGTCCCCGCAGGGTTATGCTGGTCTGCGCAGTGGGCGCAGGAGCCTGTTTTATTATGGTCAGCCTCACCAGGTGGCTGTGGTATTTTTATGTTATATACGGGCTTCTGGCGGTTGCTGTATGCGGAATGGGGGTGGTGCCCGTCTCCAGCCTGCTTTCCAACTGGTTTGAAAAACGCCGGGGAACCGCCCTGGGCTTTTCCCTGGTGGGCATTTCAGCAGGCGGTCTGTTTCTGGCTCCCATGGTGGGCATTGTTACAGCCACCCTGGGCTGGAAGGCTGCTTTTATCATAGTGGGCCTCATGGTGTGGGCAATCGCCCTGCCCGCGATTTTTTTCGTGATCCGGGATCGCCCGGCAGAACTTGGATTGATGCCTGATAACGGCGCTTTTGAAAACGGCTTTTGCGCTGACGGCACAAACCCCGAACCTGGCAGGACCTGTATTTCAGCCGAAGGTTGGCCCGCAGGCTTGGTTTTGCGGAGCAGATCGTTCTGGCTTATTTTTATTTCTTTTTTTCTTGCCCCCATGGCACAGATGGGGGTTCTGCAGCATCAGGTCCCTCTGATAATGAATACAGGAGCATCCCAGCCGGTTGCTGCAGCAGCACTCGGAGTGACCGCGGGCGTGGGCGGTCTCGGTAAGCTCGGTTTCGGTAAAATATCGGATATATGGCCTTTCCATTTTGCCGTACTTCTTTGTTTCGGGCTTCAGGCCTTATCGGTTCTGCTTTTGCTGCATTTCCAGAGTCCGATCATGGTCTGGGTTTACGCGGTATGCTTCGGTTTTTCAATGGGAGGGGTTATTGTGCTGCTTCCGCTAGTGGTCGGGCATTTCTGGGGACTTCTTTCCTACGGGGTTCTTCTGGGGGTTTTATGGGTGGCAAATTCTCTTGGCGGGGCGCTTGGCACTTATACCTCGGGCCTGGTCTATGACTGGGCGGGCAGCTACACCTATGTGCTGTATTTTTTTGTCTGCGCCTATGCCGTCTCAATTACAGCTTTTCTGCTTGCCGGACGTGCCAGAAGCTTTAATGAAAGCGATCCTGCCGGAGCCTCAGACAACCGCTCCGTATAGACGGCTGGTGTTTTCACGTATTGTTTCCGCCGCCTGCTCTATTGGAATGTTTTTTATGGATGCGATCATTTCAAGTGCAGCGATGCAGTTGGCAGGTTCGTTTCGTTTTTGATGATCAGGCCCCAGAACAGGGCTGTCGCTTTCCACCAGGATGCACGAAAGCGGAAGCCGGCGTACCAGTTTCTGCTTCTGACGTGAGCGCACCACAGAGGGCGGAATGGAAAAGAAATATCCTGCTTCCGCTCCGGGCAGGGCCGAGCCGGCTTTTCCGTCAAATGCGTGAAGCTGGGCTTTTTTAACCCCTTTTTCAAGAAGCAGGGAAACCGCCTGCCTGCCTGCGGACCGGGAATGTACGTTTATCGGAATATCGAGCTCAAGGCTTAGTTCCGCGAAACCTTCCAGGACTTTTTTCTGAAGTTCTTTTTCAGCATCATCTTTTACCCTGTGAAAATCAAGGCCGACTTCCCCGATGGCGGCAAGTTTGCTTTTGTTCTGTCTTATGAATTCATACATTTCCTCTGCGGCGACAGGTTCTGCATACAGGGGATAGAGGCCGGCGGCAGAAAGAAGTTCGGGGTGTTTTCCCGCCAATTCCAGGTTGCCCACGGCGTCATCCATGTTTTCACCCACTGCTATTATGCGTTTGACCCCGGCGGCGCAGGCTCTTTGTATTACCAGGGTCCGGTCCGCATCAAAGCTTTTGTCGCATATGTGAGCATGTGTATCAATAAGCATAAATACCGCTGCCTTATAAAAATACATATTATTGTTTGCACGATTTTTCTTCAAGGTTACTATAAAAATAAGAATGGGGGCAACATGAACATCAAGGTGCAACTTTTTTAAACTGGCATGGAGGAAAACCAGTATGGAGGTTTTAAACAGCCGGAAAATTATTGCATTTTTTATTCTGGCCGGACTGGCTTTGTGCCCTTTTTTTTTTGCAGGCGGCACAGGTGCCGGAAACAGATAAGGGCTATGGGGCCTCAGAGGCGCGCAAGGTCATAGAGATGCCGGAAAGATGGACCACAGCGGATCACGGAGAATTTGAAAAGCTGCAGCAGGAATTTGATTCAGGCCCGGAAGTAACCCAGGCATGTCTTTCGTGCCACAACGAGGCAGGCGAGCAGTTTGCCCAAACCATTCACTGGACCTGGATCTGCCCCGCAGATCCCACCGAGCGGATGGGCAAAGCCGGTCTTACCTTAAACAATTTCTGAGTCAACATCCGCGGCAACGAGGCTCGTTGCACATCATGCCACGCAGGATACGGATGGAAAGACGATTCCTTTGATCTATCAAAACATGAAAACATTGACTGTCTGGTCTGCCATGAACAGACAGGTGATTACAAAAAATTTCCCGCCGGAGCGGGCAATCCCGTAAAAGAGCCCACTGACTTCGGAGGAAAAACTTTTTATCCGCCCGACTGGCAGGAGGCGGCCCAGTCAGTGTCGAGACCTACCCGCAAAAATTGCGGGGAATGCCATTTCTACGGCGGCGGAGGCGACGGGGTCAAGCACGGGGATCTTGACTCTTCGCTGTTTGATCCTGATCGGGAGCTTGACGTGCACATGGCGGAAGACGGGGGCGATTTTGACTGCACCAGATGCCATACAACCCGGGCTCATTTCATATCCGGCAGATGTTACAAGACCCCTGCCTTTGATGATCGCAAAAGCCTTCTTGAAGATGATATGATCGAGCGGATCGCCTGTTCCTCATGCCATACGGAAACACCGCACGAGCCTGGATCAAAGCTTGACGACCACACGGATAAGGTGGCCTGCCAGAGCTGCCATATCCCGGCTTTTGCAAGAGAAAACCCGACCAAGATGAGATGGGACTGGGATACCGCGGGCAGACTTACAGAGGACGGAAAGCCGGTTGTTGAAAAGGACGAATACGGCAAGCCTTCATACCATGGGAAAAAAGGTTCGTTTCAGTGGGAAAAAAATGTGGTTCCCGAGTATTACTGGTTTAACGGATCCCTGGAATACGTTCTTTTAACTGATGAACTGGATTCTTCCGATCCGATCGAGTTAAACCGGGTCATGGGATCAATGGATGATCCAAAATCCCGGATTTATCCGTTCAAGGTACACAAAGGAAAGATGCCCTTTGACACTGAAAATAAAACCATGCTTTCGCCCAAGTTGTTCGGCAGTGAAAAAGAGGCTTACTGGAAATCCTATGACTGGGATATGGCGCTTGAAGCGGGAATGGAAGCCCACGGGCTTGATTTTTCCGGAGAGTATGAATTCGTGGAAACCGAGTATTTTTTTCAAATAACCCACATGGTGGCCCCGGCCGAAGATGCCCTGGACTGCAGTGCCTGTCACTCAGATGATGGTCGGCTTGCCGATCTTGCAGGATTCTACATGCCTGGCAGGGATAAAAGCGGAGTGCTGGATTTTCTCGGCTGGACTGTTGTCCTTGGATCCCTTGCCGGCGTGCTCATCCACGGCCTGATGCGAAAAGTCCTTGGAAGGAAAAAAAGTTAGGTTCGGGAGGATATGTTATATGCAGGAAGAAGCCAAAAAGATATACCTTTATACGTGGTTTGAAAGGTTCTGGCACTGGGTGCAGGCGCTCCTTATAATGGCCCTGATTGTCACGGGATTTGAAATACACGGTTCCTGGGGCCTTCTCGGGTTTGAGACAGCCTTTCACGTGCATAATTTCTGCGCCTGGTCCTGGCTGGTGCTCTATGTGTTTATTGTTTTCTGGATGGTTGTTACCGGGGAGTGGAAACAATATGTTCCCACCTATAAAAAGCTCTTTTCCGTGATGCGTTTTTACGCCTACGGTATATTCGCAGGCGAGCCCCATCCGGTCCCGAAAACCACCAGGGAAAAGCACAATCCTTTGCAGAGGCTGACATATCTGGGTATTGTTACTTTCCTGGTGCCTTATCAGATCATTACGGGATTTCTCTATTATTATTATAATTCATGGCCCTCCATGGGCTGGGACTGGGCGATGGCGCCTGTGGCGCTTCTCCACACGGCGGGCGCTTTTGCAATGCTTGCGTTTTTGATTGTCCATGTCTACATGACAACCACCGGGCCCACGGTATTCGCACATATCAAGTCAATGTTTACCGGATGGGAGGAGGTTGAGGACACAGCCGGACACGAGTGGGAGGTCAAGGGGTGAATTTTATCTTCACCCTTTCAGTTCAGGCACCAGATAACAGGTGCGTATATCAAGGCCAGAAATGTTGAGAGACCTCCAGGCCCGGGTCTGCGCCTGCACAGCCTCAGAAGGAAGGTTAAAAGGGGCTTTTCTGTCCCGGTTTCAACTGTGGGCAGCCAGCCTGTTTTCTGTCTGCAAATCCGGCCTCTGCTTATCCGGTATGGCCTTGCAATGCCTGTTATACATTGCTTTAAATTGTGAGGAAAGGAGGGGAGTATGGCGGCAGGGCGGATTTTATCCGATTTGTCAAACAAGCCCGACGTGATTGAATCACCGGCCAAGCCTTTTAAAATTGCACTTACAGTGTCTCTGGTTTTTTTTATGGCGGGAGTGATATACATTCTTTTGTCCAGCCACATTGCCGCGCTTGCAGCAGCCACTGTACCCGATCTTGCCTCTATTGAAAAAATCAAGGGATTTTTGTTCATTATTTTTACTGCCCTGCTTCTGTTTTTTGTTATTTATTTTTTGATGATCAAGATAGAGCGCCAGCAGCGGAGGCTGCTCAATTTCGGAAACCGGCTTATAGCCGCGGAGCGGAGGGCCGCTACAGCCGTTCTTGCAGATTCCGTGTCCCATGAGATCGGCAATGTTCTTATGAATGTCGAGTATTATAGCAGCGAGCTGGAAGAGGCCGAGGGAGAGGAAAAACTGGCGGCAGTAAAACGAATCAACGATGCCAGGATAAGGCTAAGCAATCTTGCCAGGCGCCTGGGCAACGTGGCAAGGCACCTGGGAGAGGAAAGCAGGGAGCTTATCAATTTCTCTGCCGCAATAAAGGATGCACTGGGTTTTGCCGGTAGACATCGCAGGCTTCGCTCTGTCAGGGTGGAGCTGGATGCCCCCAATGAGCTTATGTTCATGGGGAACCTGCTGCTGATCTACCAGATGGTTATTAACCTGGTGATGAATGCCGCTGAGGCGGCCGGCTCTCAGGCTCGGATTGCGGTGCGTCTCTTTGAGCGCGGCGATTACGCGGTTATCCAGGTCCATGACAACGGCCCGGGAATTGAAAAAGAGCTGCGCGAGATTGTTATGGAACCGTTTTACACCACCAGGGAAAACGGAAACGGCCTGGGTCTGTTATCAGTGAGGGCCTGTGCCAATGCCCATCACGGAAAAGTTGAAATCAGTGATTCTGATTTGGGCGGGGCCTGCTTCTCGGTCCTGTTGAAAAAAACACCGCCGGTGAGATATGATACAGAGGAGTAAAAAGTTTTCCGGTATTACCCTTTCTTTTTTTCAGCCCTGTTGTTCGGGCACGCTTTCAGGCATTCGTCACATGCAAGCCAGTAATCATGGCCTGCAGTGTTTACAACCCGCTCTATGTATTTGAGCGCGTCCGCGCCTTTTAATGCCAGGGGATATATGGCGTGCTTGACAGAGTAGGGCAGACAGGTCATTTTTTTAAATTCCCCTGATTCGGAAAATGCCCCCGAAGGACATGTTTCCTGACATGCATTGCATCCCTTCGGACACGGATCATCTTCAATTACCGGGTCTCCCTTGATTTGAGCGCTGGTAACAACCGCGCCAAGGCGCAGCAGCGATCCGTATTCGGGATGATACATCTGCCCGCTTCTGCCGAAAGCTCCCAGCCCTGCATTAACCGCTGCATGTTTAAGAGAAAGCAGTCCCCACGGTTCTGCGCCGTGAAATACCATTGGCGCATAGCTGGGCACGGGCACGGCCGTATGGGAGCCTTTTGATTCGATAAAATTGCACAGTGCCAGGCCGGTTTCGTCCAACTGTCTGTAGACCGTGTGATAGGACCTGTGGATGCCGTATAGATCATAGTCTGGTGAGAACAGAATCCCCCGCGGAATCGGAATACCGAAGACAATCACTGTTTTTGCATCCTTGCAGATTCTTGCAGGATGATTGTTTTCAGGCGCCTCTGCAAAACGTTCCACAGGTGCGAAACCAGCAACAGAGACCCTTTCTTTCATGAAATCTTTTATACTCTTTTTCAGGTCTTTATCCATTGAATTCTCCCCCCGGATGTTTAATTTTTAGTTGTAGATAACTTGACGATTTCGCAAAAAGTCAATTTTTGAGACGGCAAAGTAAAAAGTTCAAGATCAAGGCGCGCAAATTCCTGGAAATGCAGCACAACGCAGATATTGGACTTTTTAAGAAGCCATCAACTTTATGCGACCTGATTTTATAGTGTCAAGCCGAAATTTAAACATTATAATAAAAATTATATGTTCTTCAAGGGTATTGACTCGTAACTTATTTTCCGGTTAATAAACCGGGTATCTTATTTTAAGGAGGAGCAATGCAGGAGGATTTGGTGAAGGAGGCCGAAGATCAGGCCGAAATCCCGGAGCAAAGCGCACGGATTTATAAGGAGCATCTGGGCGAACTGGTGGAAAAGGTTAATTCCCTTATGCTCTCAAGGGCTGATATAAAGATGCTTATCGGGGAAAACCCCGCGGGTGTAATGCTGGACAATCACAGGAATCACGCTTTTTTCATGAGCAACGTGTTTTCCTTAAATGCCGGTGGGCTTCTGGCAAGAACTGTTCCATGGGTATACAGTACGTACCGGAATCACGGTTTTGATTACGCCTATTTCCCGGCCCATCTTAATGCCTGGTGCAGGGCTCTTGAACAGCTTCTGCCCGCTGATGATGTCGCACCTCTTATCAGGGTTTATGAATGGATGCTTTCCAGGCACGAGGATTTCATCCGGGCTGCTGAGCAATATACTCCATTGATCCCTGAACCGGCTCCCGAGTGGAAGGATAAGTTTGAAGATTTTCTTTACGCCCTGCTTAAGGCAGACAAAAAAGCCTGCACGGAGATTGCCAAAAGATCCGTGGATTCCTCGGCCGGTCTTGCGGATTTTTATTTAAACGTAATCCAGCCTGCCATGTATGCGGTGGGAAACAAGTGGGAGGCGGGTGAGATAAGCGTGGCTGCGGAACATCTGGCCTCGGCCGTTGTAAATAAAATAATGTCAATGCATTATCTTGAGCTCATGAAGGAACCTGCCGAAGATAAGGGCAGGGCCGCCGTGATGACCTCTGCTGCAAATGAATTCCACGAAATAGGCGCCACCATGGTGACAAACGTGCTTGAGGCCGAAGGATGGGAGGTGGCCTATCTTGGTGCAAACACGCCCCTGTCTGAATTCGTGGAATTTGTCAGGTCGGAAAATTTTGATGTTGTGATGATATCGGTTACCATGGCCTTTAATCTGGAATTTGTAAAAGAGGCGATCCAGGACATAAGAGAGAATCCGGAGACGGACAGCCCCTGGATAATGGTGGGCGGGCTTGTATTTAATGATTGTCCGGGGCTTGCAGAAAAGCTCGGGGCTGACGGATATGCAGCAGACTGCAGGCAGGCCGCTGATCTTGCAGACAGATGGAAGAAGAGTAACAGATTATGAGCTTGTTTTACGCAGTAAGCAACAACCCTGATATTATCTCGGAATTTTTTGATGCCTCGGGCTCCATGATAGCAGTGGTGGCGGATGAAAATTATATAATCTCTTCGTGCAGCAATTCAGTAGCCCGGAGTATCCATGCCCCTGAAAAGCCCCTGGGCCGTTATCTGGGAGACATAATGTGCCCGCTTGAAGAAGAGCAGTTCTCACTGCTTGTTTCCGGTAAGTCGGGAAAGCTTCTTCCGCAGGTATTGAAAGTATGTCATACGGATATTTTGTTTAGATGCTATACTTATCCGATTGAAGGCGGCTTCCTGATCCTTGGGGACCGGCTCGGGGGAACAGATAACGAGACCCTGGAGACAATGTCTCTTTTAAACAACGAGCTATCCGCACTAAGCAGGGAGCTCGGGAAAAAAAACAGGGAGCTTGAAAAAGCCCACAACAGGATAACAGAGCTTTCGCGCACCGATCCTCTCACCGGTCTTGCCAACAGGCGTTATTTCAAGCAGAGATACGAAGAAGAGTTTTCCCTTTCGCAGAGACATGGATTCCCGCTGTCCTTGGTTATGATGGACCTGGATCATTTCAAGAAGGTAAATGATATTCTGGGACACAGCACTGGCGACAAGGTTCTTTCCGCCTTTGCGGAAATCCTGAAGCACAACTGCCGGACAGAGGACTTCCCCGCCAGGTTCGGGGGCGAGGAGTTTATCGCTTTTCTGCCGCATACCCCCTCTGACAGCGCCGTGATGTTCGGCGAAAGGCTTCGGGAAACACTTGCCGGCGCTGATATCCTGGAAGATCCACAATGGAGGATCACCGCCAGTGCTGGTATTTCGGAGCTAAGAGAAGGAGATGCCCCTGAGCAGCTTATCCAGAGGGCAGATGAGGCGCTCTATGATGCCAAAAGACAGGGGCGGGACAGATGTGAAGTTAAGTGAATAAAAAGCCCGGAAATATTTTCTTTTACTGTTTAA
>JBKHFD010000067.1:0-10151 GCA_046540355.1 Desulfobacterales bacterium | reverse complement strand
CCCCCGGGCCGCCTCTAATCTTGGGCCGCAGTACTTAGCGTGTGTGAAATTTCGAGATATCTTAAGTTTTTGGTTTAATATGCAAACTCAAACTTATTGAAAAAATAATTAATTTCAAATTCAGCGGTTTCCGGGGAATCAGAACCGTGCACAATGTTTTTTTCGATGTCAGTGGCAAATTCCCGCCTTATGGTACCTTCTTCGGCCTCTTTAAAATTTGTGGCCCCCATCAGCTTACGGTTTTTTTCAATCACTCCTTCTCCTTCCAGTACCATGGCAACAATGGGGCCGGATGACATAAATCCGGTAAGGCTTTCAAAAAAAGGCTTGTCCTTGTGCACTGCATAAAAGCCTTCTGCCTGCTGCCTGCTCATTTTAAGCATCTTCATGGCCGCAATTCTGATGCCGTTATCCTCGAAACGTTTAATAACTTCTCCCATAAGACCGCGGCCCACGCCGTCTGGCTTTATCAATGACAGGGTTTTTTCCATGAGCTGTCCTTTCCTTTCTTTTGTTTCCTTTATTCAGGTTTCACAGGGTTCGGGTTCAAATAGCAGATGCCGGCCTTTAAGTCAAGGATGCGGATTTTGGTTTTTTTTATTGACAACGGTTAAAAATGTGCCTAGTTTCTATAGACTTGAGACAGCAAAGCGATTCTAACCCTTACATATATTTAAGGAGGATTTAAACCATGATCGAAGTCACCGATGCCGCATATGAAAAGATTGCGGAATTTTTCAAAGACAAGCAGGTCAGGCCCATACGCGTTCTTTTAAACTCCGGTGGATGAGGGGGCCCGTCACTTGCATTGGTTCTGGATGAACCAAATGAATCAGACGAGGAGTTCAAGGTAAACGGTTTCAGTTTTATAGCCAACAAGGATTTTCTGGCCCAGGCCAGCCCGATAAAGATTGATTTTAACGGCTTCGGTTTTGCTATCAGCTCGGCAATGCAGATGGATTTCGGAGGAGCAAGCTGCGGCACAGGCGGCAGTGCCTGCTCCTGCTAGCACGGAGGGGCTTACAATAAGCCGCTGAAAAATTAAAAAGGCAGCATGGCGAACTTCTAAAATCGCCTGCTGCCTTTTTACATGTAGGAAGGTGCCGGAACGCGGGTTTTAGCTTAGCGCGTCTTTTAAACCCTTGCCCGGGGTAAACTTGGGAACCTTGCGGGCGCTGATGCGGATGGGGGCACCTGTCTGAGGGTTTCTGCCGGTGCGGGCTTCTCTTTTAACCGGCTTGAAAGTGCCGAAACCCACCAGGGTAACACTGTCGCCCTTTGACAACGCCTTGGTGACGGTCTGCAATACGCAGTCCACGGCTGCCTGGGCCTCTTTTTTGGTGCTTACGACTTTTGCGACTTCGTTTACTAAATCTGCCTTGTTCACTGCATGACTCCTTTCGTTTGTTGGTTAATATTGAGGGTTCGTCTGCCTTGATGAACTTGGCAGAGGAGACGCTATCAGGCAATTTTTTTGCGGTGTGAAACAAAATACCGCCGTATGGTAAAAAGGTTGTTTTGACCCGGGCCGAATTTTTTCTTTATTAACTAATACTTCTGCAAAACCGTTGTGTCAAGCATGTTTTGATGATTACCGGGTTTTGTATTGTTTTTCCGCCAGTTCTAATACGGGCGAATTCCGAATAAATACCAATGGATAATTGCCTGACCGAAAAAAAGGTAGACAACGGCCCCGAAAGACAGAAAAGGCCCGAATGGCACAGCGAATTTCATATTTCTGCCTTTGGCGGCCATGAGAACAAGACCTATGGCAGTACCGGTTGCCGAAGCTGCAAAAACGGTGAAAATCACTCCCTGCCATCCGGTAAATGCGCCTATCATTGCCAGCAGTTTTATGTCGCCGCCGCCCATGCCTTCCTTACCGGTGAGCAGATAATAGCTCATTGCCACTGCAAAAAGGCTTCCGCCTCCGGCAAGGGCTCCTGTTAGCGATTCCGCAAGGGTGATCTCAGAAACCAGGGGCGAGACGGCAATACCGGCCGCAATACCTGACAGGCTGATACTGTCAGGGATAATCTGGTGATCAATGTCTATAAACGTGACAACCAGAAGAGAGGCTATAAAAATAAAATAGATCAGCGCTGAGATGCCGGGCCCGAATTTTAATAAGACAAAGACAGCCATGGCTCCCGTGATAATTTCCACCGCCGGATACCTGATGCTTATAGGCGTCGTGCAGTTTCTGCATTTTGCCCCGAGCAGCAGAAAACTTATTACGGGTATGTTGTCGTAGAAGCGTATCGGTTCACCGCAGACAGGGCATCGCGAACCCGGGGACACGATGGAGAGCCCCTCTGGAATCCTGCTTATGCAGACATTTAAAAAACTGCCGATACAAAGGCCTGTACAGAATGCGGCGATCCAGAGAATGGAATTTGACATGAACAATTCCTTGCTTAATAATACGGTTAAACAGGGATTAAAGTCTTCTAACATATAAAACCCCTTGGGAACAAATTGATTTTTGCGCAAACAATGCTATTGACTCATCTGCCTGCATTGATTTATTCGTAGCCCAAACAATTTTTTCCCAATAACATATAACAGATATTAATAAATTTTCAGGAGCGATAATGGCCGAGACAGATAAAGACGATCTTATCCGCTTCATCGATGACGATGATGAACGGGAAATAGAAATACCCGCACAGCTTCCCATCCTGCCTGTACGCGACGTGGTTGTTTTCACCGACATGGTACTGCCCCTCTACATAGGCCGCGACCGTTCCATGAGGGCAATCGAGGATGGAATGGAGGATGACCGCCTGATTTTTCTGGCAGCCCAGAAGGACCCCATGGACGAAGAGCCCGGGCCAAAGGGTATTTACCGCGTGGGAACCGTATGCAGGATACTTCGGATGCTGAAACTGCCAGACGGCCATATCAAGGTACTTGTGCATGGTATCGAAAAGGCCGGGGTAAAGCGTTTTATTAACAAAAAAACATTTCATCGCGTATCCATTGAGCTTGCGCCTGATTTTCCGGTGGAGAAGATCGATACCGAGCAGCAGGCGCTTATGAGAAACGTGCGGGAAAACTGCGAGAAGATATTAAACATAAAGGGCGAATATACCAGCGAAATCGGAATGCTGCTCGAAGAAATAGAGCATCCCGGCAAGCTGGCGGACCTGGTTTCTTCCAACCTGAAGCTAAAAACCGATGAAGCCCAGGGCCTGCTTGAACTCCGGGATCCCATAGAACGGCTGCAAAGCGTAAACAACTATCTGGCCAAAGAGGTCGAGCTTTCAACTGTGCAGGCCAAGATCCAGTCCAATGTTCGCGACGAGATATCCAAGAGCCAGCGCGACTACTTTCTGCGCGAGCAGGTCCGCGCAATCCACAAGGAACTCGGGGAGCAGGATGACCGGGCCGCGGAATTGGATGAATACCGGAAAAGGATAAAAAAGGCAAAGATGCCCAAAGAGGCCGCAAAAGAGGCTGAAAAGCAGTTAAAGCGCCTGGAACAGATGCACCCGGACTCCTCGGAGGCCACCATCGTGCGCACGTATCTTGACTGGCTTGTGGATCTGCCCTGGAGCAAATCCACAAAGGACGTAATAGACATTCCCCGTGCAAAGTCTGTGCTGGATAAAAATCATTACGGGCTTGAAAAAGTCAAGGACCGCATTCTCGAATACTTAAGCGTGCGAAAGATGAATCCGGAGAAAAAAGGACAAATTCTGTGTTTTGTAGGGCCGCCGGGAGTGGGTAAGACTTCGCTGGGGCAGTCAATCGCCGATGCCATGAACCGTAAATTCTTCCGCCTTTCCCTGGGGGGCATACGAGATGAAGCAGAAATACGGGGCCACCGCAGAACCTACATCGGCGCCATGCCCGGAAGAATTCTTCAGGGCCTGAAATACTGCGGGTCAAACAATCCCGTATTCATGATGGATGAAATAGACAAGATAGGTATGGATTTTCGCGGTGATCCTTCATCCGCGCTTCTTGAGGCCCTGGACCCGGAACAGAACGTCAATTTCAGCGACCATTTCATAAACATGCCCTTTGACCTGTCAAGCGTGCTGTTTATACTAACGGCCAATATGACCGATACCATTCCCTCGGCCCTTCTTGACAGGATGGAGGTGATCCAGCTTCCCGGCTATACCCAGGAGGAAAAGACCGTTATTGCGGATCGCTACCTCATGCCCCGCCAGCTTTCGGAAAACGGGCTTACAGATAAGAATCTGTCTTTAAGTCCGGCGGCCCTTTCAAAAATTATCTCGGACTACACCTCCGAGGCCGGCCTGCGCAACCTGGAGCGCGAGCTTGCCGCAATATGCAGGAAGGTGACAAGGAAAATGGCAGAAGGCCGGAAAGGGCCGTTTAGAATTACACGAGGCAACCTTCATACATATCTCGGACCACCCCAGTATATCCCCGAGCTTGATCAGGATGAAAGCCAGGTGGGGCTTGCCACTGGCCTGGCCTGGACCCAGGTGGGCGGGGAAGTGCTTTATGTGGAAGTCTCGCTTCTAGACGGCAAGGGAGAGCTTATTATAACCGGCCAGCTCGGCGAAGTAATGCAGGAGTCCGCCCGGGCGGCCTTAAGCTATGCAAGAGCCCACCGCACGCAGCTCGGGGTAAAGAAGGATTTTTTTGACAGCACCGATATTCACATTCACGTGCCTGCGGGGGCTATACCAAAAGACGGCCCGTCTGCTGGTATTGCAATGGCAACAGCTCTTATCTCGGCTCTTACCGGCCGCACAGTTGACAAATCCGTAGCCATGACCGGCGAAATATCTCTGCGCGGAAGGGTGCTGCCGGTGGGCGGCCTCAGGGAAAAGGCCATAGGAGCTATGCGTTTCGGCATCAATACCATAATCATGCCCGAGAAAAACAAGCCTGAGCTCTCAGAGATACCAAAAAGCGTTCGCCGCAAAATCCGGTTTATTCCAGTTCGAATCCTGGACGAGGCGGTGGAGATTGCGATAGGAAAAGACCTGGTCCAACCGCCACGGAAAAAGGCTTCCGGGCAAAACTCCGGTGGCCGGCCCGGAAGACCGCCAAAAAAACAGCCTGAAAAACGTGCCTTAAATGGACTGCCCCATGAATCTGCTGGCAATTGACACCTCCGGTCCGGCCTGCAGCGCGGCACTTATGAGCAACGGAAGACTTCAGGCTGAAATCTTTGTCCAATTTGACCAGACGCATGCCCGTCATGTAATGGGGGTCATACATTCGCTAATTCAGACTGCCGGCATTGAGACAGGGAATATAGACGCATTCGGTGTAACGTCGGGGCCGGGCAGCTTTACCGGGCTCCGTATAGGAATGGCTACGATAAAGGGTCTGGCCTTTGCATATGACAGGCCTGCTGTCGGGATAAGCTCGCTTCTGTCGCTTGCATACCCGCTGCGTTTTACAGGAGGACTTGTCTGCCCGGTGATTGACGCCAGAAAATCGGAAGTTTATTCGGAAATTTACAGGTTTTCGGATAAAGGTTCCACGGTGGTCGAGCCCGCAAGCGTCTGCAGTCCGGATCAACTTATAAGCAAGGTTTTTGAACTTGGCCAACCATGCCTGTTTACAGGAACCGGTGCCTCTCTTTACAGAGACCGGATCATCGAAGGGCTCGGCTCTTTTGCCGCCTTTGCTCCTGATGCGGCCGGACAGGTCCGGGCCGGCACGGTGGCTGAGCTGGCATACCGCAGAATCCGCGAAGGCGATGCCCACAGCGCCGGGACGCTTATGCCCTTATATATCAGAAAATCTGATGCGCAAAGAAAACGCGGTTCATCCGCCTTAGACCGGGCATAAGAATAATTCCGGTTATTATTGACAGGGGCCTTTTGAAAAAGTAGAATAATTTGCTTAAAATATAGACGGAGAATATTTCATGGGCCGTTTTTTCCGGGCCGATCCGCAGAGCCGGTCGGCCTTTCCTATTGCAGAGCCCGGTTATCCTTTCATAGCCGCGGCGGGGTTTGCCACATTGGTATTCGCTCTTGTGGAAATCAAGAGTCTGGCAGTTGCGGGATTGGCTGTCACTTTTTTCATCTGCTGGTTTTTCAGGGATCCGGACAGGACCACTCCTGAAGAATCCGGAGCCTTGATTTCGGCCGCTGACGGAAAAGTTGTTTCAGTGCGTGCAACGGAGCAAAACCCTTTTATTAATGGCCGGTGCCTGCAGATAGGCGTTTTCATGAATATTTTCAACGTTCATGTAAACCGCATTCCCTGCCGGGGAAAGATTACGGAAATACGTTACGCCCCGGGCGGATTCATGGCTGCAAGCCGGGCGGATGCTTCAACGAAAAACGAGCACAATGCCGTGATAATAAATACCCGCAGCGGCTTTGAAATTGCAGCGGTACAGATAGCAGGAATGATAGCTAGAAGGATCATATGCACGGCGGCCCGGGGACAGGAGGTTGAGGCCGGACAGCGCTTCGGCATGATCTGCTTTGGCTCCAGGGTGGATCTGTATCTGCCTGAAAACACCCGGGCGGTCGTTTCCCCGGGC
Organism: Desulfobacterales bacterium; assembly: GCA_046540355.1. Lineage (GTDB taxonomy): Bacteria > Desulfobacterota > Desulfobacteria > Desulfobacterales > Desulfosalsimonadaceae > Desulfosalsimonas. Next base: position 3,658 of record JBKHFD010000067.1, on the reverse strand, counting down.
GACAAGCTACGGGCCGGCACAAGCATAATCGGATATCTGCCGCACTCCGATGAAATAAAGCGGGAAATTTAAAAAAGACACGGGCAGACATATCACGCAAGCTGGGAGAAGAGGAGGTTTATCTGATGGGCAAATCATATACAATTGCGGTTATACCCGGGGACGGCACCGGCCCTGAAGTGGTGGACGAGGGGATAAAGGTCATGGAAACCGCGGCGCAGCGCCACGGCTTTGGTATCAATTTCGCGCGCTATCCCCTGGGAGGGGAACATTACAAGAAGACCGGCGAAATACTGCCTGATCATGTTTTAGAAGACCTTCGCAGGGTTGACGCGATATTTCTCGGCGCAATCGGCCACCCCGAGGTAAAGCCGGGAATATTGGAAAAGGGGCTGCTTTTAAGGCTTCGCTTTGAACTTGACCAGTACATCAATCTGCGGCCTGTAAAGCTCTATGAGGGGGTCTCCACCCCGCTGCGCGACAAGGGGCCGGATGATATAGATTTCGTGGTGGTAAGGGAAAACAGCGAAGGTCTTTATGCGGGCGCCGGCGGTATCCTGAAGCGAAACACCCCGGACGAAGTGGCGGTCCAGGAGTCAATCAATACCCGTAAAGGGGTGGAGCGATGCATAAGGTTTGCATTTGATTACTGCAGGAGCCGGAACAAAAAGAAAAAACTTACTCTTTGCGGCAAAACAAATGTTCTTACATATGCCTTTGACCTGTGGGAACGCACCTTTTACGAGGTGGCATCAGAATATCCGGATATTGAAACCGATTACGCCCACGTGGATGCCATCTGCATGTGGATGGTAAAGAATCCTGAATGGTTCGACGTAATAGTGACCGACAACATGTTCGGAGATATCATTACAGACCTGGGCGCCATGATCCAGGGGGGCATGGGTATTGCGGCAGGCGGAAACATAAACCCCGAGGGTGTTTCCATGTTTGAGCCCATAGGCGGATCAGCCCCCAGGTATGCGGGAAAACAAATAATCAACCCCCTGGCCGCGATATCTTCCGTTCAGTTGCTGCTTGAGGATATAGGCGAGGAAAAGGCCGCAGCAGAGGTGGAGGCTGCGGTGAAAAAGGTTTTAAAGGACGACATAAAAGACGTTTCCGCAGGCAGGATGGGATATACAACTTCCCAGGTCGGGGACATGGTGGCGCAATACATCAAAACAGCGAATTTAGAGGTATAGGAATTGAAGCCGGTACCGATCACAAAACAGGGTTTTGAAAACCTGAAACAGGAACTTAGTCAACTCAGGAAAGTCGATCGTCCGAAGAACATAAAGGCGATCGAGGAAGCCAGGGCTCACGGGGATTTATCCGAAAATGCGGAGTTTGATGCGGCCAAGGAAAGACAGAGTTTTCTTGAGGCCAGGATAAACGAGCTTGAATACAAACTGGCAAATGCCGAGGTCATAGATCCGGACAGCCTGTCAAAGGATAAAGCGGTTTTCGGATGTACCGTGGTACTGGAAAATATCGATACCGGGGATGAAGTCTCCTATCAGCTTGTGGGACCCGAAGAGTCAAATATAAAGGAAGGCCGGATTTCGGTCGCTTCTCCCCTGGGCCAGGCCATAGTGGGAAAACAGCTCGGTGAAGAAATCATTATAGATGCGCCCGGGGGAAGAAGAAACTACGAGCTTATTGACATTGTATAAATTCGGAGTCGCAGGTTTGACGATTTCGCAAAAAATCTGATTTAACAGGAGGATTTCTGATATGGCAAGGGTCACCGTGGAGGACTGCCTGAAGCGCATTCCCAACCGTTTTTTTCTGGTGCATACGACTGTAAAGCGGGTGCGCCAGTTGCGGGAAGGCGCGGACAGGCTTGTTAATACGCCGGAAAACGAAGATATTGTGGCCGCGCTTCGCGAGATAGCAGCGGGAAAGGTCTTTGTAGCCCAGCATTATACAGGTTTCAAGGAAGGGGCCTTGAATGAGCCCGGGGAAAACCCCCAACAGGAAAACGGCGGGGAGCCTGCTACTTAGACCGGACTGGTTTTTATAATGTCGGAGTACAATTATAAGGCTGTAAACCGTGACATGGGCCGCGCCATCCACGATTACGGCATGATAAACCCGGATGACCGTATCCTGGTGGCGGTATCGGGCGGAAAAGACAGCCTGACACTGTTATGGATGCTTTCAGAACGCCTGCTTCGGATTCCGATCAGTTACGAACTATATGCTGTTTATGTTGATCCTGGTTTTGAAGGCGGTTTTGGCCCGCATCTTGCGGAATGGTGCAGGCGGGCCGGCATTGAATTGCGGGTGGAAGAAACCGATCACGGCATTTTTGCCCACAGCAGTCAAAACAGGGAAAACCCCTGCTTTATGTGTGCCAGAATGCGCAGAAAACGGATTTTTGAAGTAGCCGGCCAGATCGGGTGTTCCAAGATAGCTCTTGGACATCACAAGGACGATATTATTGAGACCCTTTTTATCAACATGTGCTATACGGGTGTCATGAGCACAATGCGGCCGGCCCAGGATATGTTCGGGGGGCGGTTTACAATGATAAGGCCCCTTGCATACGTGGATGAAGACAGGATTCGCAGGTTTGCTGCAGACATGGGATTCCCGGAATTTAAAACCCCGTGTCCGTCTGCGGATAATTCCAAGCGCGGGGAGATCAAGTCCATTGTAAACACAATGACCCGGGGCAAAAAAAAGATAAAGAACAATATTTTCCGGTCGCTTAGCCACGTTAACATGGAATATATGTTAAAACAGGAAGTCAGGGCGAAAGGGCCACAACACCCGGTAAAAGGATGACACGGTTTTGACGAAAATGATAGGCGACGACACGGAAGCCGAACTGCGGCGCCTGAGGATTCAAAAAACCATGAAGGACGTGCAGAGCGAGCGAGACTACCGCAACATCCCCATTAACAAGGTGGGGATAAAGGGGCTGCGGTATCCTGTAACGATTCTGGACAGAAACCAGGGCAATCAAAACACTGTTGCCTCAATCAACATGTACGTGGATCTGCCCCATGAATGCAAGGGTACCCACATGAGCAGGTTTGTCGAGCTTCTCCACCTTTTCAGGCCGAAGCTCTCACTAAAAACCTTCTCGGATATTCTGACCAGTATGAAATCCCACCTTGATGCCGAGTCCGCCCACATTGAAGTAACATTTCCGTTCTTTATTGAAAAGCAGGCCCCTGTAACCGGCTCGACAGGCCTTATGGACTATACATGCAGGTTTATCGGCTCTGTTAATTCCAACTGCAAGATTGATCTTGTCTCCGAGGTTGTTGTGCCAATATCATCGATTTGCCCCTGTTCCAAGGAAATCAGCGAATTCGGGGCTCACAACCAGCGCGGCAGGGTATATCTGAGCACCAGGTTCAAGAAGTTCATCTGGATAGAAGACATGATAGAACTGGTGGAAAAATCGGCCTCCTGCGACGTCTATTCAGTGCTTAAACGCTCTGATGAAAAATACATAACGGAAAGAGGCTTTTCCAACCCGAAATTTGTTGAAGACATTGCCCGCGATATCGCCCTTGAGTTAAACGCAGACAAAAATATTACATGGTTTGCCGTGGGAGTGGAAAACTACGAATCCATACACAACCATAATGCATATGCGTATATAACCAGCGGAGCGGAACCGGCTATTTAGCTTTTTTAA
>JBKHFD010000066.1:0-10309 GCA_046540355.1 Desulfobacterales bacterium | reverse complement strand
TGTAAGGGAGATGTCTACACTGCCGGCCCCGCTGTGCCTGCCTATATTATTTAATGCCTCCTGAAGCAGCCGGAAGATTGCTACCTGGATTTCTTCCGGGAGGGTGTCATCCCGCAACCCCAGTTTCTTTTTTATGCGTATGTCGGGATAGGAACTGCTGAATTCACGGCACAGCGAATCTACTGTCGCGCTGATACCCTCTTCGAGAGCCGGGGGCCTAAGGTTCATTATTATCCTGCGGACCTCCTGGATGGCCTCTTTGCACATGGAAACAACCTTTTCAAGTGCATCCGTGTCCTTGCTGTCAAGCCGGTCGCCTAAATTGCCCGATATATTTTCGACAGAAAGCTTAATTGCTGAAAGTGACTGGCCTATGCTGTCATGAAGGTCCCTGGCAATGCGTCTTCTTTCTTTCTGCTCCGCGGTGACGAGCTGGCCGGAAAGATAGCGCAGCTCCCGGTTGCTTTCCTCCAGTTCCCTTGTACGTTCGGCCACGCAGCTCTCAAGGCTCTGGGAATACCTTTCCAGCTCGCTTTTGCTGGCTGAAAGCTCCCTGAACATGCTCCTATAAGGCGCCCGCAGCCCGTGAACCACTATGGCCCTGTATATCAGGTAGGAGGAAACGATTTTAAACAGGTGCCCTATCATGTTGGCAGGGCCGTAGACACTTACATAATTTGTAAACGCCACCTCCGAGGCGACCGTAAATCCTATGGAAGCAAGCAGCAGCTTAAACATTACCCTGTCAACCGCCCCCCTGCGGTAATAAAGAGAAACACCGGCAGCAATCAGTATCGCACATATCACATATTCGCTTATTATCTTAAAAGGGGTCAATCCGACACCTTTGATATAGCAGTCCGGGAAGACATTAAATCCGAAAATAGCCACGAACAGGGCGCCGGAGACCGCCAGATATATTCCAAACACCATGCGGTGGTTTATGCGCCTGTTAAACAAAAACGGCACCGCCAGCAGGGAGAGGCTTTCCACATACCTGGCCGCAATCCACATCTGGGTGGCATGATTACTCCCCTCAACCGCGATTACTTCCATCCCCTTGTAGGAAAGCATATGGGCCAGATCCAGACAGCCCACGAAAAGATATGCGATGCCCAGCACCATCATGTAGCGCTCCCTGGTAAAGCCCAGCGTATTCCAGGCAAACAGAAATATGGAAAAAGACACCACTATACCGAAAATTTCCGCCAGGCTGTGGAACAAGAGATAGCTGTGCATGCTGCTAATGATAAGCCCAAAGAGCAGCAGCATCCCGAAAAACCATGAGAACAGATGACCAGAATTTCTTCCCGGGTATTTTTTCATTTTGACATCCGTCTTCTGATGAATATTATATTAGGATTGATGGCATCATCTGAAATCAGACCTTTTATGAGTGCATCAAATTAAAATAACCAAAAGGAGGTTTTTATCATGCCAAATGGCGCAGAAGGCCAGAATATCGATTTCACAGTAAACAGAGACAACCTTTACCGGGAAGAATCCGTCACGGATCTAAAAGTTGCTTCAATCCGAAAAATGGTGCCCATCAAGTCCGATGGCTCGGATGACCCGGAACGCTCCCCGGTCTTTTTCGGAAGCACACAGCTTATGACGCCTGAAGGACCGCTGCCCATCCAGTCCCAGCTCTCTGCATCCACCCTGGAGGAGGCAATGAACGAATTTCCTTCTGCAATGCGAAAAGCCCTGGATCAAACCATAGACCGCTTAAAGCAGATGCAGCAGCAGCAGGAGGGACAGGGTCAGCAACAGCAGGGCGGTTCCCGCATTTATACACCCTATTCCTAGAAAATCCGAATATCGAAATCCGAAATAACGGAGAATAAGATTTCGGATTTCGTTTTTTGGGTTTTATCCATTATCTTTACAGGTCTCCATGGGTTCTGACTGCGGCTCCACCCGCCAGGTGATAAGCGGCGAGGCCAGATAGAGCAGCATCTGCATCAGCACCAGGTAGCCGAAATAAGGCGTAAACACAAAAATCAGCATAAGAACCAGATTGGTCCAGGTAAACCAAGGGTTTCTGTCCATGAACCTGCCGATATGAATATAGTGTATCCTGTAAATGTTCATAAAAACCCCCGTTGTAACCATAACGCCCATGCACAGCCAGACGGAAGGCGCCCCCCATTGCATCCCGGCCTCGCTTAAATGCTGAAGGATCAGCAGGGGGGCGATAACAAAAAGCGCTGCTGCAGGTGTTGGAAGCCCCTTGAAAAATCCCGGAAGCGGGGAGCGGTCAAGGGTGAAATAAGCCAGCCTGGCAAATCCGCCCAGCACATATATACCGGATGCAATGAGAAGGCTCAGACTGCTTACAGCCGGATCCGGCCGAGCGGACAAGTATATGTAAAAAATCCATCCAGGCGCTATGCAGAAACTCACCGCATCGGCGACGTCATCCATAACACCGCCGAAAGTCACCCTCCCCTGAACGATTCCGGGCACCGGTTCGGTGAGGCCGAGTTTCCTGGCCATGGCACCGTCGAGCTTGTCAAAAACCGCGGCACCTATCAAAAACAGGAAAGCCTCTGTCATTTTGCCCTGGTAGGCGAAAAACACCCCCATCAACCCCATCATGGCATTCATAAACGTCATGCCGTTCGGAAGAATGGATAAAATCCTTCTCCTTAGCCGGATATCGCCGAAACACAGTACATCAAGGCAATAAGTTCCGTACTTGCGGCAATAGACCGCAATTGATCCGAAATTAATGATCAGAAAAATTATCTCAATTACAAACAGGTGGCGCACAGGCAGATTAGCAAGCCAGGCAGCCGCACTGTAAAGAAAAAAATCTGTCGCCGGCGCGGGTATGTGGAAGGCATGAACGTAGAGAAGCAGTCCCAAAGGAGCGGCAACACCGGTACGCAGCCGGGTGAGCTCGCGCAATTCAGGCTCCCGGTCCTGCCGGATTGCAAAACCGCGCATGAAATGGGCGAAATTGTCCCTTATAAGAACAGTGACGCAAACAATCAGTACAAATACCGCATGCAGAAGTTCCAGGCGTCCATGTTCCGGTACAATATAGTGAAGACGCCACATGCTGCCAACAGCAACCAGGGGGAAGACAATGGAGTAAACCAGCCGGTCCATCACCCGCTCTGCAAGCTCGGCAAAGTTTATTTCAGGAGAAAAACGCGCGGAAAACCAGCCGTCTACAAGATCAAAAACCATGGAGGCAAAAAACAGCGTCGTTCCAGCAAGATAAAGCATTGAACTGCGGTTTAACATCACCGCAATAGCACACAGCATGCCGGCAAAAACTAGCAGTGGGCGGCCGTATACAAGGACCGGCGTAATCTTTGTCAGCAGACCTTTTTTCTTAGACATCATTTCCATCAGATATTATACCCTTCAAAAGAAAAAAACGCATAAATTCCCGGTGGGTATATATATTTTCATCCTAAAGGTTTACAGGGCAAAAGGCAAACACATTTCTGCTTACGATTTTTTCCGTATATATTCCAGCATTCCGCGAATGCTGTTGCTTATATAATACATTTCCCTTTCACGGATCTGCGGCGGCAAATCGTCCATTCGCGCAAAAACCGGGTCATTGGCCTTGAGATCGGCCAAAATCGCCTTAATATTGGGACTTGCTGCATGACTGCGCACCACTTCCAGCCAAAGCCGGAGCTGGGTTCGCGCAAGCTCGAGTATACGCCCCCCGTCTTCATACATGCCGTAATGGGCAAAGCATATCTTCCGGTTCGTCTCCGGTGCAAGGCGCTCCATTGACTCCGAGAATTCCTCGAACACGAATTTTGGGGGAGTTGCGGGCCGCAGGTAGAAATCGCCGTCAAGCTCAAGAAAAACCCCGAAGACTTCCCCGCAGAACAAAAACTCATCAAAGACGAAGCTCTGATGATGAGGAGCGTGGCCCGGTGTTGGGATCACACGTATTCCGTCCCCGAAAGATACGGAGTCATTTGTCACTATCCGCTCTTCGGGTACCGGCTCTATCCGGCCATAGGTTTCAGCTATTTCTCCCAGCACTTCTTTGGAGCCTTCCCACAGACGGCTCGGGTCTATTAAGTGGGAAACCGCCCGCTGATGACACACTATGCCGGCTTCAGGGAAATGCCGGCTGACATGGCCGATCCCCCCTGCGTGATCAAGATGAATATGGGTAAGCAGTATCCAGTCAAGCTGCTCAACACCGTTTTTCTCCAGGGCATCCAAAAGTTTCTCCACCGTACATGCCGGCCCGGTATCAACCAGGAACGACCCTTCCGGACCCGTATAAAGCCATGCGGAAATAAATTTTTTATACCCCAGGGATTCGATATCCAGATCGATAAGTTTGAGCATAAGCACCTCTTTCTATGAGCGGTGAATAGTGAACTGTGAGCGGTGAATGGTCAACTATTCCCTGTTATGCGGGAACCGTTCGCTGTTACCTGTGATCTGTGGCCCTTGTTCATCATTCATCATCAGATTTTAACCTTTTTCCCGATTTTGATGCACTGGTTAAAAGCAATCTACACCGCAGCGGCGGTATTTTTTTCAGAAAGGAAGCCCTGCGGTCGGCATCAGTTTTTTTGCTCCTGACCGCAAGCGCTCAATGTCGCTTCAAAAACCGATCCCGACCTTTGGTTTCCTTAGAAGCCGATTTCCGATTTTATACCATATTTTTACCGGGTTTACAAAACCGGCTTGCGGAAAGGGGGGAACATGATTTATAATAATTGCTTCCCTCCCGGGGGATGAAAACTACAACCCAAATTGAGCGTTTCAGATTTTTAAAAGCATGATTTTGTAAAGGATTATGCCCATTTATATTTAAAAATCTGAAACCCTCCGGGATTTTCAATTTAGGTACAAAGGAGATCTTTTTTTTATAATGGCGCGCTTTAACAATCCCATGGAAATATTTAAGCTGACAGACGGTAGCAACTGCCGGGCCTGCAATGAAAAAACCTGCATGGCCTTTGCTGTGGCTGTATTCAAGGGCAAAAAAACCCTGGATCAGTGTCCGAGAATTTCTCAGGAGGTTTTGGAAAAATACGGCGCAGAAGTGGAAACACCGGACACAATTGACGAATTTATGGAAGAGGCAATAGAGGAGCTTGCCCGAAAAATCCCGGAAATCGACTTAGGCGGGGCCGCCTTACGCACCGGCGGGCATTTTGACGGAAGCAAGCTTACCATACGGATCATGGGAAAAGCATTTTCAGTGGACACGCAGGGAAACCTCTCTGCTGACATCCATGTCAATGCCTGGGTTGCAGTGCCTTTTCTAAATTACGTACTCTACGCCAAAGGCACACCTCTAACAGGGGAATGGATCACATTCAGGGAAATCAGGGGAGGCCCCGAGCGGCTCAACCATTTTTATCAAACCGGTGAAAAACCTTTAAAACAGCTTGCCGACGCCTATCCCGACCTGTTTTCAGATATGCTCGAACTTTTCAGCGGAAGACACGCTGAAACTCATGTAGATGCAGACATCTCGGTGATTCTCCGCCCCCTGCCTCTTCTGCCGGTTATGTTCTGCTACTGGATGCCGGAAGAAGGCATGGGTTCAAGCCTGCACATTTTCTTTGACCGCAGTGCGGACGAAAATCTTGATGCTGAATCCATCTATACCCTGATTACCGGGATGGTGAAAATGTTTGAAAAAATCGCTGACAGAAACCGCTCAAAGCAAACCTGATTCTGCCCCGGCTGCCTGCTTTGCTGCTGTTTTGCCGGCGTATTTCAGATACGGAATAATCTTTCGGTTCTTATCGCCGCCCGTGCCGTCATAAGTAATTGAAACCACCGGAACCCCGGTTTTTTTCTCAATGGTGGACGCCATGGCCTCTGTTATAAGAGAGGGGCAGCAAAAGGCGGGGCTGGTCTGTACAAACAAAGAAACCTCGGGATGATGCCTGCAGATGTAATAAATCTTGAGAATATTGTCCATTGATTCGCCGGTATTTTCGGTTATCATGCCGAACTCGGAAAGGATTTGAGCCGGAGAAACCTTGTAGACCGGCTCGGGCTCCTTTAAAACCTTTCCAAAGTACCTGTAATATGCCTTTTCCCTCCTCACCATGGCTGCCAGCAGGCCCCGGTTTAGCGCCAGGCTGAAAAATTTGCCCTCCGTGAACCATTTTTTAAAATATGCAGGGGCGATCATCTTTGCATAGTCCGTGTACGGGGTCGTCAGAGCCTCGCCGCCGCATTCCTCGATAAAGGCGATAAGATCCTGGTTAAACACCGGATTATCCCTGGCATAAAGATCCCCGAATATGGCAACCTTGGGCCGCTGTCCGGGCAGGGTTTCGATTCTTTCAAACAAGGCGGCTGTTTCGGCAACCGCGGATTCCTTGTCTTTGAGCCCGGAAAATGCTTCTTCAAATATCCGGGTGCCCTTTTCCATTGCACGGTCTGTTTCCCCGGGTGTTTTTTCATACGGCCGGGTCCTGCACCCCATGCGCCGCAGCAGGCCGCCGAACATAAACGCAAAATACGTGTTCACCGCGGCCCTGAGCGACACATCCGTAAACGATACATTGCCTGTATATACCCCGGCCTTTTCCATGCCCCCGCCGAACGAGGCGATCATCTGCTTTAGCTTGTAGGGGTAAAGCCGGATGTTGCAGGGTACTTCAGAATATCCCATCCACAGAAGGGTGTTTGACGGATCAAGGCTGTGTTCTCTTACATGCTCCACAAATTCCTGTACCATGGCGTTTATGGGAATACACTGGCCTGTATTTAATCTCATGCTGCGCTTTACCGCCTCCGGGGTCTCGGTTATGATCCGGGCGTCAATGCCCTCTCTTCTGAGATTGGCTGCAAGAAACCGGCAGGTTATGGGATCCCAGCTTGGCATGACCACTGTTTTCCCGCTCATGTTACTGATTTTTACCGGGTTGATGCGGCTGTGATCCGGCTTCTTCTCCCGGCTTTGTTCAGCATGATTTCGAAACGCGCGCACGGCAGACTCTATCCTTGTCTCATAGCCCACGCTTGAACCGTGCTCGTCTAACTCCAGAACCAGATACGGCTTGCCCGCGCCGTCCATAAGGGACTGGAACACATCGCGTATAAAGGAATCCGGCGAACACTTAAATGAAGTCATAAGTACCGGATATATTCCGGGTTCTTCGGATACAAGTTTTGCAGCCTTTATGATATCTGCCGCGTAATTCCAGTGAAGCTCGTCTAAAAACGGTTTTATTTCCGAGACATCAGCATTTTCAAAATCAAGCATATCCTGGAAAAACCCCTTTACGCCCTGGGCTGCAAAAATCTGGGGGATATTTTTGTTCATTGCAGGATCAAGAACTGTATAGGGGCGTCCCAGAAACATGACGCTGATATCGTCTGCTTTGGCAAGATTGTCCCTGCAGGACTGTCGCCACTGCCCCGCGGCTTCCCTGGAGTTTGCCCTTGCCCGTTCCCAGGCGGAAACGACCTCAAAGAAGCCGATGCCTGGTTTCATTCTGCAAACAGCGCGGTAGAGCTCCAGGCGCACATGAAAATTGCTGTAGAGAAACCTTATTACAGGAGAAACAAGCCGGTCTTTTAGCGAAGGCTCCATGCCCGATACCAGGGATGGCACATACTGGGAATAATAACAGTACTGCCGCCGGGCATCTCCGTCTTTTTCCCTGTTTTCCAGGTAATAGGGCAGGAATATAAAATCCGCCGCATCGCGCAAAGCGTCCACATGTCCGTGCATTGCGGTGATAGGGGCGCAGAATTCCGCTCCCACGCAGGCCTTGCCCCTTTGCACCGCATCGCCGAGCCCCTGGTGCACAACGGTTTTAATGCCCAGCCTGCGGAAAAAATCAACCCACATGGATACGTCTTCATATAAATACAGTGAGGCCGGGATACCCACGGTGATTTCCGGATTTTGGGGGGCTGGTTCTTTTGGTTTAAACACCCTGCGCCGGGTTTTTACAAGATCAAACCCGGCACGGTTGTTATCCACGTAATGCCGTGTCTCATAGTCCCTTCCGCACAGAAATCCATAGGCGACCGGGCCGTCTGCCATTTCAGCCACTGTAATCTTGCAGTGATTGGTGCAAAGCCGGCATACCTCGGAACGGACCGGAATATCAGCCTTATAAAGATCCAGGCCGCGAAAGCCGCTTTCTGTAAAACCTTCGTCTGCCAGGTGCAGGGCAGCACCCAGAGCGCCTGTTAAATGACAATATGCAGAAACATGTATGGGCCGTGCGAGCCTATGTTCAAAAGCCGCCACCAGGCTGCGGTTTTTGGCGGTAGCCCCCTGGAAGCAAACTTCTCCGCCAATGTTTGCCTCAACAGCGACCTTGGTCAGATAATTCTCCCTGACCGAATGAAGGGCGGCGGCCAAAACCTCATCAACGCTGTAGCCCCGGCTTAAATAGTAATTGATGTCCCGCTCCATAAATACTGTGCACCGGTCGCTTGCTATGGGAGCGGCAACATTTCGCGTGCGCTCTGCATACGAAAAAAGCCCGACTCCCAGCTTTTCAGCCTGCTCTTCAAGAAATGATCCCGTGCCTGCAGCACACACCGTGTTCATGATGGAAAAGGTCACCCTGCCGTCTTTTAAGGTGGTAAACTTTGAATCCTGCCCGCCGATTTCGATAATTGTGTCAACATCCGGGTTCAGCTCCAGGGCGGCTCTTGCATGTGCCGTGATTTCGTCAATTATGATATCGGCACCCGCAAGCTTGCCCACAAATTTTCTGCCCGAGCCGGTGGCGCCGGCCCCAAGGACTTTAAAATCAAGGCTTCGGCTGTTAACCAGCTCCTCCATTGCCTCAAAAAGCGAGCACAAAGCCCCGACCGGCCTGCCAGCAGTCCTTGTATAAAACCCGGCAAATACACGGCTGTCAGTCCCCATCCAGACCGCCTTTGTACTTGTGGAGCCGATATCTATGCCTAGATACACGGGCACCAGGACGTCGCTCTCCGGCAGCTCGTATATATCCACCTCAACAGGACTTGCGTGTCCCACGGTTTTCGCCTTGTATTCATAGCTATTTTCAGAGGCAAAATCCGGGTAATCAGAGAGACTGAGAACAAGAGGCGGATTGCCGTAATCCCGGGGGGGGTGAGCTGTCCGGACAACCGGTCGCGGGGCTCGTCTTAAACAGGCCCTCTGTCCTTTTTCCGCTATCAGGTTAAGGGCCGCGCCCACTGCACCGTATAAAGGCGCCATATCGTCTACCACCAGTGCTGCGCCGATTATTTGACTCAAATGGGAAATAACAGCCTTGTTGCGGGCCACCCCTCCGCAGAAAACAAGCGGCTGCCTTATTTTTTCATGTTTGAAGACCGTATCCGCTATGTTTCTGGCCAACCCGCAGCAAAGTCCGTCACAAATCTGGGCCGGGCTGTAGCCTTCCTGCTGGGCATGGATCAGATCGGTCTTGGCAAAAACAGCGCACCTGGAGGCAATCTCCGGCAGTTCCAGCGTGTTTGCCGCGGCAATTTCGGCAAGCTCTGTTATGCCGGATAAATTCAGCCTGCCTGCCTGCTGGTCAAGAAAACTCCCGGTGCCGGCCGCACACGAGGTATTGGTTTTCAGCCCTGAATAACGCCCGTTTTCATCAAAAAGAAGCAGCGAAAACTTCTCGCCTCCCACGTGAAGCACCGCTCCGGGTTTTCCGTGAAAATGGCTCGCAGCCGCTATAACCGCCACCCTGTCATCACAGCGCAAATCGTCATCCACAAGCTCCGGGGTATCGTGGGTGGCCGCCACTGCGGCCGGAGCTGAAATACCGGCAGACGCTATCATGTCTTCAAGAGTGGCTGCGATATCTCCGTGATGAAACCTGTAATCAGTGTGTATGATATTTTTTTCCGCAGTCAGAACCGCCAGACCGGCGGAAACCGAGCCCACGTCAATTCCGAGAATAAGATTAGATTTCTGATTGTTACTGATATCCTGATTCATAGCTCTCTATCCGGGGGTAAATTCGAAATTCGAAATTCGAAAAGGAAACCCACAGCGCCCTGGCTGACCGGCGGCGCGAAAAAGGGTTCCCTTGCAAGTCGATTTGCGACGGCAAAGTAAAAACTTCGGGATCAAGGCCCGCAAAATCCCAACGCCGATATTGGACTTTTTACTTTGCCGTCAATTTTGATGCTCTCGTAAAAAGTCTGATTTTAGATGGCGCCGGAAAAAGTTCAAGATCAAGGCTTGCGCAATTTTGAAGAATGCAGCGTACTTAGCCGTACGTGAAATTCTGAAAAATTGCGCGTAACGCAGATATTGGACTTTTTACGGTGCCATCAATTTTATTTGTTTGGGTTTTTCAATTACAAGCTCCGGGCTTTTGTGATAACCGAT
>JBKHFD010000065.1:0-10460 GCA_046540355.1 Desulfobacterales bacterium | reverse complement strand
TTTTCTTGACGCAGTAGTGATATCCGGGGGTGAGCCCACGCTGCAGCCCGATTTGTCAGACTTTTGCGTTCGGGTACGATCCCTGGGGCTTTATCTGAAAATCGATACCAACGGGAGTCATCCCGAAGTCGTAAAAAATATCATAGACAGGGGTCTGGTGGATTACATAGCCATGGACCTCAAGACCGCGCCTGAAAACTATGTCCCCGGGATTACAGACGAGGACATATCTTCTGCAATTCGGGAGACAGCAAATATCATATTATCCTCAGGTCTTTCCCATGAATTCCGAACCACCTGCCTTATGCCGTTTACCGACGTTTCATCAATCAAGACCATGGCTGAACTGGTTAAAGGAGCAGATTTTCACGCACTTCAGCGACCCGGCACCAATACGGTTTTGTCCCCTGAGTTCTTTGAAGCTGAGCAACGTTTTCACTCTGATGAAGAACTGGAAAAATTCCGCAGCATTCTTGCAAATTCTGTCAAACAGGCTATAATCCGCTAACATAAATTGCCGGTAAAGCATGCCGGGACCGGAATTGTTTCACGTGAAACAGTTCCGGTCCCGGTATGCAGAATATTAACAGGTAAAACGAGGTGGTGTTTTGAGTATCCTTGGTTTAATCAAAGCCGCTGCGGTTCTTGGGGCAGCGGCAATTCTGGGCAACTGGTTTCTGGCAGAGGTTAAAAAATCAAAGGCAAGGAAAGAGCCATGGTATAAACCGTATCTTTCACCTCCTGGCCTGCTGATTATTTTTGCACTGCTCCTGCCTGTTATTGCCTGGGTGGCAAAAGGATAGAAGTCTATCACCGGCGGGAAAAATCTTGACTAAAGGGCATGAGTTATTTAAGCATTTACATGACAATTGTTTTGATGGATTCGATATGATTACAGAATAATTAAGAGAAAGGCGGCGGCAGCAATATGTTTCTTATAGGCAATTTTTTACTGGCAGTGGCCGAGGTTTTAAATATTGTTCTTACGATATATATGTGGATAATAATCGCCCGGGCTATTCTATCCTGGGTTAGCCCGGACCCATACAATCCCATCGTAAAGATCATCAATCAGATAACCGATCCCGTATTGTTCCGGGTCAGAAGACACGTTCCGGCAATATTCGGCGGGATAGACTTTACGCCGATAATAGTTTTGCTGGGCATCTACTTTATTCAGGCCTTCTTTGTCCAGAGTCTGCATGATTTAGCTGTAAGGCTTACGATGTAAACAGAAACGATAATAGCCTGATTATTGGGCAGGGAGTTTTTTTATGGCCAAAATAGATGCTTTTTTTAAGCTGATGAACGATCAGGGCGCCTCAGACCTGCACTTGGCGGCAGGTCAGCAGCCCGCCCTTCGCATAAGGGGTGAAATCGAACGGGTAAAATATAAGCCCTTAAACAACGATGACCTGCGCAGCATGGTTTATGAAATTACTCCCGAAGAAAAGATCAAGGTTTTCGAGGAAACCGGGGACATCGATTTTGGGTATGAAATACCGGGGCTGGCCAGATACAGGGCAAACATGTTCATGCAGCGAAACGGGGTGGGGGCCGTGTTTCGCCAGATCCCCACCAATATTATGACAGTGGAACAGCTCGGCCTTCCCTCGGTGGTATCAAGGCTTGCCACCCTGCCAAGAGGTCTTGTTCTTGTTACCGGTCCCACCGGAAGCGGCAAATCAACGACGCTTGCAGCTATTATCGATGAGGCCAACAGAGCGCGCAAGGATCATATAATCACTATTGAGGATCCCATAGAATTCGTGCATGAAAGCCAGGGCTGCGTCATTAACCAGAGGGAAGTCGGGCAGCATACAAAGTCTTTTAGCGCGGCCCTCCGGGGCGCTTTGCGAGAGGATCCCGACGTTATCCTGGTCGGTGAAATGCGCGACCTGGAAACCATCTCACTGGCAATAGAGGCAGCCTCCACCGGACACCTGGTTTTTGCAACCCTGCATACTTCCAGTGCGATGAAAACCGTTGACAGAATGATCGAGGTTTTTCCTGCAGACCAGCAGCCTCAGGTAAGATCCACGCTTTCCGACAGCATCAGGGCAGTGGTAGCCCAGGTGCTGTTTAAGCGGATTGACAAAAAGGGCAGGTGCCCGGCGCTGGAGGTGCTTATTGCCACCCCTGCGGTGCGCAATCTTATACGTGAATCAAAAACCCACCAGTTGGCCTCCTCGATGCAGACAGGCAAAAAATACGGTATGCAGATATTAGACGATGCGATCATGGATCTCTATAATAGGGGCTGGGTCAGCAGCGAGGACGCATATGCCAAAGCAAACGAAAAGTCCAGGTTCAGGCCTCTGCTGAGAAATCCGCCCCAGGATTTTACCGAGGCATGATCAGGATCGAAGAAGAAAAATTATGTTTGCTTTTTAAAATAAAATTATAAAGGCAGGCAGTATGCGAAAACCGGAATTGGACCATATTCTGACCACAATGCTGGACTCTCAGCAGAGTGTATCGGACTTGAATTTTACGGTGGGCAAGCCGCTGCAGGTGGAATCTTTCGGTGAGCTCGTACCTGTGGAAATGAAGCCTCCCTTAAAGCAGCTCACCCCATTTCAGACCGAAATCCTGGCTCTTAATCTGATGGGTAACGACCGGCGGCTGATCGAAACTTTTATCCAGGAAGGTTCATGCGATCTCTCCTACACGCTTCCGGGCAAGGCGCGTTTTCGTGTCAATGTGTTCTCACAGTCGGGGCATTGCTCCATAGTTCTTCGGCAGCTTGAAACCCGAGTGCCCACTATCCAGGAAATGGGGCTGCCCGAGGCATTCTACGACATTGCAAAGGAAAGAGACGGCATCATATTTGTCACCGGTGCCACGGGCACAGGGAAAACAACCTCTCTGGCCTCGATGCTCGAAGAAATTAACAGAAACAAGTCAATACACATTATCACGCTTGAAGATCCCATAGAATTTGTTCATTCCCACAAAAAGGCAACATTTAACCAGCGTGAGCTGGGAAGGGATTATGATTCTTTTGCCCACGGCCTTCGTGCCTCCCTGCGCCAGGCCCCCAAGGTGATCCTGGTGGGCGAGATGCGCGATAAGGAAACAGTGGAAATCGGCCTGACCGCGGCAGAAACCGGGCACCTGGTGTTGACCACCCTGCATACCGTGGACGCCGGCCAGACAATTAATCGTATTTTGGGGATGTTTAGCACAGAGGAAGAAAATCAGATTCGTATTCGTCTGGCGGACACGCTTCGCTGGGTCGTCTGCCAGCGTCTTTTGCCAAGGGTCGGCGGCGGGCGCGTTGCAGCTTTTGAAATTCTGCGCACAGGCCTGAGGGTGCAGGACATGATCCTGCACGGCCAGTCAGAAGGAAAAACATATTACAGCGTGATGGAGGCGGGCACCGCGTTCGGAATGACAACCTTTGACAATTTTATAATAAGGCTTTATGAAAAGGGGCTTGTCACGGAAGACACCGCTCTGGCCTATGCTTCACAGAGATCGGTTGTGGGCAGGGGGATTGATCAGGTAAAAAGCGCCAGAGGAGAGGCCACCAGCAACATCGATAATCTTGAGATCGATATGGGCTATAACAAGAGGTAAAAAAAATATGGAAATTACCTGCAAAAGCTGCGGCAAAACCTTAAATATTCCGGAGGAAAAGATACCCCAGGGAAAAAGTTTTTCAGTGCGCTGCCCCGGATGCCGGGAAAAAATTTTCGTGGATCTTAACGCGCAAACGGATGAAAGCAGCCTGGCGGACTCCGGTTGGAACGAGCAGGCGGAAAAGGTTGATCAGGAGGAAGACAGCAAGGATGACCTGTCTGCTGTATCCGGTGCCGACTACGATGCAAGCGAAAAGCCTTTTGATTTTCTTGAAGAAGAAGGCCATACCGCCATGGTCCTGGAAAAGGACAGGGAAACAGCAGAGCACATAAAGGAAGTTCTCAAGGTAATGGACTATAATGTAACGGTCCCGGAAGATATCCGCGAGGCGCTTCGGAGAATGAAATACCATCAGTTTGACCTGATTGTGTTAAACGAGGCTTTTGATTCGGGAAATCCGGATGCAAACGGGGTGTTGATCTATCTGCAGCGTCTTAACATGCACATGCGAAGAAATATTTTTGTAGCGCTTCTCACGGAGCGCTACAAAACAATGGACAATATGGCCGCTTTCTTAAAGAGCGTCAATATAGTTGTTAATTTAAATGACATAAAAAGCTTTGACAGGATAATCGCCAGGGGCATCAATGAAAACAATCTCTTCTATTCGGTGTTTAAGGAAACCTTAAAGAAACTCGGACGGGCCTGAAATGAAAAAAGAGACAGGGAAGGAAAAGGAAGAGGATTCACCCGCTTATACCTGCAGCGATTACAGGGCGGAGATGATTCTGAATTCCCTCCAGCGCAGGCTGGCCACGGAGAATCTTTCAGAATCCGAAAGGCGTTCAGTCAGGGAGGAGATAAAACGGCTAAAAGCGGAAATGGGGATGGACTAGCGGGCAAATCTTTTGCTTATTATCCGCAGCCCTTCCAGTGTGAGTTCAGGCTCTACCGTCTTGATGGATTCAGCAATTTCACCGAACAAAGAGGCCAGTCCGCCGGTGGCTATCACTTTCGGTTCGGGCGCCATCTCTTTTTTAATTCTTTTCACCATTCCATCCACGAGTTCTGCATAACCGTATAAAAGCCCGGCTTTCATGCTTTCGGCTGTTTCCTTGCCTATAACGGCTGCAGGGGGGTTAAAAAGCTCCACCCTTGGCAGCTTTGAAGCCCTCTGGAAGAGAGCCTCGGCCGAGATCCCGATTCCGGGTGCGATGGCCCCTCCGAGATATTCGCCTTGTCCGGATATGCAGTCAAAAGTTGTGGCTGTGCCGAAATCAATAACAATAAGAGACTTACGGTATTTTGCATAGGCAGCAACCGCGTTGACAAGACGATCGGCGCCAACTTCTGCCGGATTGCGGTAGAGAATGGGCATCTCAACGGAATCAGGACCGATCCAGTCCGGGGCATGGGATAAGTATTTGCGGCAAAATTCGTCAAGCGTCCGTATCATGGGAGGAACAACGCAAGAGATCACTGTCTGATCAATATCCGTGATTTCGATGTTATACCGGCCGAAAAAATGGCACATGTGCATGTGGAATTCATCTTCGGTCAGCTTCGGCTCGGTGTGCATGCGGCAGTGAGCCTTTAAAACATCGTTTTCAAAAATTCCGGCTACTACCTGGGTATTTCCTACATCCAGCACAAGCAGTTTCATTTTTTTCAGATCCTGTTTCTTCGGGAGTTATTGCTTAAGTCTTCCATCCGGTTTTACCGTCAAGCCGTGCCATAAGCAAAGGCTCCTATACCGTAATCCGCCTCTCATTGCGAATTGCATCAGCAAGATGAAGAGTGGTGCGTATATTATCCACATTGTGGACACGCACTATATGGACGCCTTTAATTGCAGCGGCAGCAACGGCGGCCTGGGTGCCGGTTTCTATCCCGGGGTGATCAGGGCCGGGCTCCGGTTCAAAAAAGTCGCCAAGAACCTTGCGGATGAAAGCTTTTCTGGAAGGCCCGACCATCACGGGCAGATCAAGATCTTCAAAAAAGCCGATCCTGTTTATTATTTGAAGATTGTGTTCCGGGGTTTTGCCGAAGCCTATGCCCGGGTCAACTATAAGCCGGCTGCGGTCAATCCCGGCAGATAAGGCCCTTTGCACGGCGTTATCGAGAAAGCTCTTGATTTCGCCCATCAGATCCTCATAAAAAGGATCAACCTGCATGGTCTTGGGGGAGCCTTTCATGTGCATCAAGACAAGCAGCACATCATTTTCAGCCGCGACACTGCTCATTTCCGGATCAAATCGAAGTGCACTGATATCATTTATAATACTGGCCCCTGCTTCAATGGCGCGCAGAGCCACTTCCGCCTTGGTGGTGTCAATGGAGACAGGCACTGGAATCTTTTCTGCCACATGTTGGATTACGGGAATTACGCGGCGGATTTCTTCCTGGGCGGATACAGGATCGGAAAACGGGCGGCTGGATTCACCTCCGATATCAAGGATGTCTGCGCCCTGATCGATCAATTTTTCCGCCTGTGCAAGAGCCGCGTCCCTGTTGAAAAACAGGCCGCCGTCTGAAAAAGAATCAGGGGTGACATTAAGAATGCCCATTACTGCAGTTTTATCACCAAGCTTCAGACTCCGGCCGCCCCAGTGCAGGCTAAAGGGCTTCATCCGTGCTTGCCTCACTGTCCCGGGTTTCTTCTTCATCAGCGGGTGGAGTCGCCGGCTCCCCCTGTGTAGAATTTTCTCCGGCTTTCTGAGCTTCCTTGTCGCTGGGATCGGAAGGGAGCCTTATGCCGGGGCGCATTTCGTGTATCAAATCATCAAGCTCTTTTCCCATAACTGTTTCTTTGTCAATCAAAATTTCCGCAAGCCTGTTTAGTATGTCTCTGTTGTCGGTGAGAATCTGTTTTGCGTTGTTGTAGGATTCCATAACAAGGGCCGAAACCTCTGCGTCGATTTTCTGGGCCGTGGCTTCGGAATAATCACGGTGCTGGGCAATCTCCCTGCCGAGAAAAATATGGTCCTCGCTTTTGCCGTACGTAAGCGGACCAAGAGATTCGCTCATACCCCAGGAGCAGATCATTTTGGTCGCCAGTTCCGTGGCCTTCTTTATATCATTTGCCCCTCCGGTACTTACGCGGTTGAATACAATTTCTTCAGAGGCTCTGCCGCCCATGGCAACAGCAAGTTCGCTCATGAGCTGGTCCCTGAACATGAAATCGCGCTCTTCGGGTAAAAACCAGGTAATCCCGGCGGCCCTGCCCCGTGGAATGATGGTGATTTTGTTTATGGAGTCGGTGTCCGGGGAAAATCTGGCTACCAGAGCATGTCCTCCCTCATGATAGGCTGTTATACGTTTGTCTTCTTCTTTCATAACCTTTGATTTTCGCTCCAGCCCCATAAAAATTTTATCCTTGGCCTCTTCGAAATCAGCCATGTTGATTTTTTCCTTGTTTTTCTTGGCGGCTATAAGAGCGGCCTCGTTTACCATATTCTCAAGGTCAGCCCCTGAAAAACCCGGGGTGCCCTTGGCAAGGACGACCGGGTCCACATCGGAATCCGTGGGAGAGGGCTTGAGGTGGACCTGGATTATTTCGGTGCGGCCCTTTATGTCAGGCATGGGAACAACAACCTGCCTGTCGAAACGACCCGGCCTGAGCAGGGCAGGGTCAAGCACATCCGGTCTGTTAGTGGATGCGATCAGGATAACACCTTCATTGGACTCAAATCCGTCCATTTCAACAAGCAGCTGATTCAATGTCTGTTCACGCTCATCATGGCCGCCGCCAAGACCAGCCCCACGCTGTCTTCCAACCGCGTCTAATTCATCTATAAAAATAAGACAGGGGGCGTTTTTTTTGCCCTGGACAAACAGGTCGCGGACCCTGGAGGCGCCGACGCCAACAAACATTTCCACAAAGTCCGAGCCGCTGATGCTGAAAAAAGGAACACCGGCTTCGCCGGCTATTGCCCTGGCAAGCAGGGTTTTTCCGGTTCCGGGGGCCCCGACCATCAGTACGCCTTTAGGAATGCGGCCGCCGAGGCGTGTGTATTTCTTGGGGTTGCGCAGGAACTCGACAAGCTCAGCAACTTCCTCCTTGGCCTCGTCCACACCCGCAACGTCGGCGAAGGTTATTTTGGCTCCCTGCTCAGAGAGCATCCTGGCTCCGGATTTTCCAAAAGACATGGCTTTACCGCCTCCGCCCTGCATCTGGCGCATAAAGAAAATCCATACTGCTATAAGCAGGATCATGGGAAACCAGGAGACAAGCACGGATACGAACCACGGGGTCTCCTCTTTGGGCTTGGCTTCAATGGAGACGCCATTGGACCGCAGAATTTTTATAAGCTCATTGTCCTGGGGGGCATATGAAAGAAATTGTTCTCCCCTTGAGTCTGTGGCAGTAAGTTTTTGTCCTTCTATTACTACGCTGTTGATATTTCCTTCTTCAACCATGCCCAGGAATTTGGTATAATCCACCTCTTGCTCGGTCTGTTGCTGCTGTGTGTTGAATATATTATAGAGCATGATCATCATCAGCACGATGACGATCCACAGTGCAAGATTCTTGTTAAAGGCGTTCAATTTCTAAGTCCTCCGGATTGTGTAATCTTTTATGTATTTATGTATTATAGCCGAAAAAGTTTACTTTCAGTATATTTTTTGTCGAATCGGTTATTTTCACCCGTTCGTCAATTCGCATGCCAGCGATCCATATGATCCGCCCCCCGCTTTCTACCACCGGTGTCCGGCTGCGCTTATCCGGGCTTACCTTGTTGTTGATAAAAAACTCCTTTAATTTCATTGTACCATGCATTCCAAGCGGCGTAAAACGATCGCCCTGTCTGGGATTTCTTATAATCAGGGGAAATTCCACCCGTTCCAGGTCCATTAATGCGGTCTGCTCGTGAGCCCCGGGAAAGGAATTTATAACATGATTTCCGGGAAGAGAAAATACCAACCCGCACTTAAGTTCAGCTATCCAGACCGACTTGGAGCCTGCATTAATCCTTTCCACTGTATATGCAAACGGCACAGTTTTCAAGCTTCTGTCGAACCCGGAAAAAAAACGCAGGGATTTTTTTTCCTGTCTGAATTCAATCCTGTTTTCATGACGGATAACGCGCACCCGTCCCGGAAGATGTATCTGTGCAGGATAAGAGACCCGCCGGTTGACCAGGGAAATCGCGTCTTCGATGTGCTGATATTCGATCCGGCGCAAATCCCCCTTGATTTCAGCTATTGCCCTGCGGAGAATTCTGCGTAGAACCGCCCGGTGAAGCCGGGAAATCAGGTTTACGCAAAGAGCAAGCTCGCGAAATTCAGAATTTCGATTAACAACCGCCGACTCATAGAGCGGCTCAATAACAGTACCGATCCATTCGGTTTCCTCGCGCATTACCTTCGACAGCCGGAATAGAGACTCCACTATTTCCGGGTTATAATCTTCGAGTTCCGGAAGCAGGCGGTTTCTTACGCGGTTGCGCGTAAAGCGGTTGTCTGTGTTGGATTGGTCGAAACGATATGTTAGATTGTTTTCAGTAAGGAACTGTTCAATCTCCTTTCGCGGCGTTTCGATCAGGGGTCTTATTACCCGGCCCCTCACCGCCGCAAGACCGCACAATCCGTCGGGTCCGGCCCCTCTCAGCAGGTTTAAAAGAACCTGCTCCGCGGCATCCTGCTGCTGATGGCCTACAGCTATTTTGCCGTAGTCTTTCTGCAAGGCAATCTTGTTGAAGAATTCATATCTTGCGTTTCTGCCCGCCTCTTCAGTACTGATTCCTTCAGCTGCGCATCTGGCATGAAGGTCTGCTTTTTCTTTATAGAAAGGCAGGCCAAGTTTTCGGGCAACAGCCTCCACATAACAGGCATCTTCATCCGATTCACCATCTCTTAATCCGTGGTTGAGATGAGCCACGCCTATACGCCATCGCCAATCCCGGGATAAAAAAAGAAGCCCGTGGAGAAGCGAAACAGAGTCGGCGCCACCGGATACACCTACAAGGACGGATTCGTTTCTGCCAAGCATAGCATGTGCGGAAATGGTCCCTTCAAGACGCCTGAGAAACCGCTGGCTGCAAGATACGGTGAGATTTGAGTTGTTATTTTGTTTCATGCCGGTGCTTTTGAGAACGTCGGAAATAATTTATTTAAATATACCATAAAATAAACATTAAAAATATACAGACAACCACGCCTTATTGAAAACGAAAAATTGTCTCTTGCAAACCAGGTTCACAGATCTTATGTTAAAAAGTCCGGTCGGGATAGGCGGGGTGCTAGCGGTACCCTGTACCCGAAAACCGCTTAACGCGGGGCCGAATTCCCTCCCGAGAGTATGATGCGGTCACCGCAGGCCATTAAGGCCGGCCGCCGCGCAACAGACGGTTACGAACCTCGTCAGGTCCGGAAGGAAGCAGCGATAAGTAATGCGGTCTGTGTCGCGGATCGTTCCCGGCCATGTCATGGCCTGCATTTTCCAAGTCTGTTCGACGGGGGGTTCCCGGCCGGACTCTTCATTGAAGTTCTCCGGGAAGTTTAATCCTCATTTATTAGAAAAACCCTTCTTGACATTCCACTATCGGGACTTATTTTTCTGTCAAATATAGAAAGAAGCAGAAATTTTCAGTCAGTTATGCTGCAGTCAGCAGTATATAGCGATATATAAACAGATAATTTCAACCCTGCAAAAACAGAGGTGTTAAATATGGTTCGCGAGTCGGACAGCAGTAAAAAAACAGCCGGCGAAGACGAGGCCCGGCCGGGAGATTTAAAAGATAAATCCCCGGATAAAGAGCAGTTTCCCGACGAAGGCGGGGATAGACATCCGGATGAAAACTCTGCCGGGCAGCAGGCAGCCGGGCAGGCGGATTCCGAAAACACGGAAGAATTAAAAAAGGATCTCGCCTCTG
>JBKHFD010000064.1:0-10527 GCA_046540355.1 Desulfobacterales bacterium | reverse complement strand
CAATAACTTGTTTGCCCATATAATTAGGCTTGTTTTGGATTTGTCAACCCATGATACAACTCTACGAAAACATGTCCCCAGATTCGGCTGATCTTTGCGGGCTGATCCTCAAGGCCTCGGGCATACCTTTCAGGGTGAGAAGGGACGGCCGGGGATGGGGCATATGGGTCCAATCCCGCGATTACCAGCGTGCTCGTAGTTCTGTGGAAGAATACTTCCGTGAAAACAGGCAGCACCGTCCTGATGCAGATATATCCGCCGTATACAGGCACCACGGCTATGCCGGGGTTTGGGCTGCTGTAGTGATAGCCCTTGTTTATTTTGCAGTGGAGCGCACAGGCAATGTACATTCAGTGTGGTCGGAATTGGGGGCTTCGGCTGATAAAATTGCCGGCGGTGAATTCTACCGTATTGTTACAGCCCTGCTGCTTCACGGTGATCCGGTTCATCTTCTGGGAAACATAGCCGGACTTGCGGTATTTGCAACAGCGGTCTGCTATGTGGCGGGCTGGGGTGCGGGTATTTTTCTGGTGCTTTGTACAGGGGTTGGGGGCAATCTGATCAATGCTTTGATGTATCAGCAGGGCCACCTGTCGATAGGCGCCTCTACAGCGGTGTTCGGCGCGGTCGGGATACTTTCCGGATACCAGTTTCTCCAAAGGCGGAAAAAAACCGGAAAGAAGGCTGCGGCATGGCTGCCTCTTGCTTGCGGATTGGCTATTCTGGGGTTTCTGGGCACGGGGGAGCACGTGGATCTTACAGCCCATTTGTTCGGATTTCTGGTTGGCATTCTTTTCGGAATCGGGTATGCCATGGCAAATAAAATTATTCCGTCCGCTGGACAGGCGATCTGTTTGGGGGCTGCCGCTGCGTTAGTTCTTGCAGCCTGGGCCGCCGGGCTATGGATGTATTGACAGTTCGTATTTTTAAAGCCTAATTTAGGTTAAAAGGAGTTGAAATGAAGGCAATTGCTGATCTGCTGTTCGAGGCGAAAATTTTAAAGGACCTTCCCAGGGCGGGATTCGCTTTCCTCGGTGCCGGACGCGAGTCCGTGGCTGAGCATTGCTTTGCAGCCACCTTTATTGCATACGTAATGTCGCAGATGATGCCCGGGACAGACGCCCACCGTCTGGTGACGATGTGCCTGGTCCACGATCTGCCCGAGGCAAGAATAGGGGATTTGAATTATGTGCAGAAAAAATACGTGACCGCTGACGAAAATCGTGCCATTAAGGACGCCACCCGGAATGTGCCTTTCGGGGATTCTGTTTGCGAACTGATAGAGGAATTTAACAGACAGGAAACCATGGAGGCAAAGCTTGCCCATGATGCTGATCAGCTGGCCTTTATTTTGGATCTCAAATCAATTTCAGACGTAGGGGGAAAAACACCTGAAAAATGGCTTCCCGTGGTTAGAGGTAGGCTGAAAACAGAACTCGGAAGAAACCTCTCGGATGAAGTCTGCAGCCGTAAATGGGACTCCTGGTGGATGGAGAATTACTCGGAGTAAGTCATTTTTTGAGTAAAAAAAATGCTTGATTCCGGGAAAATATTTTATTATTTTTAACGGTTTGGGTTTTTAAAGGCTCTGATCCAATCGGGGTTTATTTTTGCAAAAAACATCTCATTTACGGGATAAGCATGGGAGCTGTAAATAGAATTAAAAGGGTGTTTTTCAATGGAGCTTAAAATTCAGGAGCTTTGCAGATGCCTGGATATGCCGCTTAGCACAATTGAGCGATGGATAAGGCAGGGGCGTATCCCGGTAAAACAGGTCGGCAGCAAATGCATTTTCAGTGATGCAGCCATAAGGAAATGGGCCGAGGAGCACAATCTGCACTACTATCCGCCGGAAGAAAGGCAAGCAGAAAACTTTTCCGAAAAGCTTGAGACATTAACCGAAGCGATAGAAAGCGGAGGCATTTATTATGGAATTGCCGGAGATACTGTTGAAAAAGTGCTCGCCGCCGCGGTCTGGCAAATGGAAAACATCGAATCGGAAGAAGACAGAAAGGTTTTGTATGACAGTCTGATTTCCCGCGAGCAGATGATGTCTACGGGAGTGGGCAACGGAGTTGCAATTCCCCATCCGCGCACCCCTCTTGACCGGGAAGGGATCCCCTCCCAGATCGCCGCCTTTTTCCTGAAAAACCACGTGGATTACAAGGCCGTGGATAAAAAACCGGTTAATGTATTGTTTGTACTTGTCGCCAAGACCTCAAGAGAGCATCTTCATCTGCTTTCAAGACTGTCTTACTGCCTTCGCGACCATGCCTTTCTGCAAATGCTTTCTGAAACACCTGACAGTCAAACCTTAAAAGGGAAAATCAGGGAATTTGATGCTATTTTAAAAGGCTCAGGCTGATCACGGGTTCTTATTAAAATTCAAGATTTGCTGGTAATAAGAAATTGGCAAGGTTCTCGGGAGTGAAAATACTGCGCAGTCGGATCTCGTTGCTGTGGTTCAGTATGGACGACAGGCTGATGTTGATTTTTCTGGGTGCGGTTGTGGGTATATGCAGCGGAGTGGCAGCCGTTGCTTTAAACCGGGGCCTGATAGCCATGTCAGAAAGCCTGGCGGGTTTGTATAATTATTGGTGGGTATTTGTGATACCCGGTCTTGGAGCTGCATTCTCCTCCATCTTTCTTGAAAAATTCATGAAAGAGGGTGCGGGACACGGTGTTCCTGAAGTAATTTACAGCGTGTCAAGGTATGGCGGGCTTCTGCGGCTTCGTTCAGCTTTTTCAAGGCTTGTATCGAGCTGTGTAACGATCGGCACCGGAGGCTCGGCAGGCCCGGAGGCCCCTGTGGTCATAAGCGGTGCTTCCATAGGATCAAATATAGCCCGTTTCTTTTCACTAAACGAACGGCAGCGCATAGCCCTGGTAGGTTGCGGCTCTGCCGGGGCCCTGGCTGCAATTTTTAATGCTCCCATTACAGGGATGGTTTTTACAATAGAGATCATCCTTGGTGAATGGTCGGCTCTTACAATCGTGCCTGTTGCCGTGGCCTCAGTGGCGGGTGCCCAGGTCAGCAGGCTGCTTCAGGGAAATCAGATAGCCTTTACCCATCTTCGCTTTGACGTGGATGTAACCACAACCCTTGCGGCAGTGGGCCTGGCTGTTGTAACAGCAGCCGTGTCAATCGCCCTGACGCTTGCACTGCGTCATTCTCATCGTGTTTCAGGCAAAATTTCGCTGCCCCTGTGGATGCGCGCTTTCATGGGGGGATGTTTGGTTGGTTTAATCGGCCTGGTACTGCCCGAGGTTCTCGGGGAAGGTTATCATTCCATACAGAAAATGGTGGAGGGTTCTTTTACTGAAGGGCTTGGTCTGGTTTTGCTGCTGGTTGCCGCCAAGATAATAGCAACTTCTTTTACCCTTGGATGGGGCGGCTCGGGGGGTATATTCGCCCCGTGTCTGGTGATAGGCAGTTTTGCCGGACTGATGTATCATAGGTTCGTGGATTTTCTGATTCCCGGTCTGTCCTGGGTAAACGAAGGCTGTTTCGCACTTCTGGGAATGGCCGGCCTGGTAAGCGGTATTTTGCAGGCGCCTCTTACTGGTATGTTTCTAATTATCGAGGTTACAGGTGGTTATGAAACCATACTTCCTCTAATACTAGTTTCGGCCCTTTCCACAACCATCTGCCACGCCTGGGAGCCGGCATCCTTTTACTTCAAGGACCTGATTGAAAGAGGTCATTACTTAAGGCCCAGGACTGACGCCAAGGTTCTGGCAGATATGAGCATTAACGAGCTGGTTGAAAAGGACTGCATTACAGTGACTGAAGACATGCTCCTGGGTGATTTTATAAAGGTGATCCAGCAGTCGCACAGAAATTATTTTCCGGTTGTGGACAAAGAGAGCGGCGAACTAAAAGGCATGATCCATCTTGATGATATACGGGCCTACCTGTTTGACCCGCTTTTGTATGAGACTGTTTTTCTTGAGCAGATCATGCAGACAGATATTGAGACCGTGGATATTCATGAAGAACTCTCGGATGTCCTGGATAAAATGGATGTCAGAGGTCTTTTCAGCATGCCGGTGGTAGCCAACAAACGCTTTGTCGGTATGATTTCAAAGGCTACCCTGCTTGACAGATACCGTCATGAACTTATCGTTCAGACGCAGCATTGATGTAGAATGCTAATAATGACTGTAAAAGTCAAAGGAGGATTCAAATGCAAATGCAGATGCTGCATATTTTCAGAAATACGCCCTTTGGAAGGGAAACCCTGCTGGAGAGCGCATATTTCTGCAGGCACTTAGATATCCTGCCGGTGATCTATATCCCTGAATATGTTAAGTTCCTAATGTATTTTGAAAACGATGTTATTCAGGTGGATCTGGACAGTTCTTATTTGAGGGATCCGGAGACGGCACGAAAACACGTAACAGAAATAATTGAAGAAATCGGTTCTGACGAGCCCAGATTCCTTGAACCCAAGCATTTTACCGCCTCAACACTGCCTGATATCCCTGTGAATTTTGATTTCATGTGCTGTCCAAGAAGCATTACCGATCTTTCATCCAAGATAGGGCTCGGATATATCGGCCCGCGAGTTCGCCGTATCGTGCGGTCAGCACGCTTTCCGGTGCTGATTCCAAACCCTGTATACAAGCCCTGGAACAGCCTGGCAGTGATGTTTGGAGGATCTGCCAATGCAACAAGGGCTCTTAGGCTGGGCATCAGGCTAAGCCGTATATCCGGTTTCCCGCTTGACGTTTTTACCCAGGAAGGAAAGCGTAAACGTGAGGATTACGAGCAGATTATTGAAGAGGCGGGGCTTGCCCCTGAGATGGATAAATATGTCAGGAAATGGCGGATATTTGAAAAAGGAGACTTTAAAAGCAACCTTTACGAGATTCCCCATGACGCCCTTATTTTAATAGGCGCCTATGGCCATGGACTGGTAAAAGAGCTTTTATTTGGAAACACCATGGAAACAGTGCAGTTGGTATGCCCGAATTCAATGCTGATAGTCGGCCCCAATTACAGGGGGACAGTTTAAAAATTGCAAAATTTTCATAAGTCCACCGGTGTCAGCCTGATATTGCGCCTGATAACGGCTCGGGCTGTTTTTTCAAACTGGGGGGTCAGGTCTGATACATAGAACCGGGCTTCGCTGTTTTTGCTCAGCCTGCCATCCACGTCCGGAAAATCGGAAAGAAACTGCTTTATCTGTCCGGCAAGCGCCGTGGAAGAATCTATTATACTGACCTTTTTGCCTGTTTTGGCGGCAATGACATTTTTTAAAACCGGATAATGGGTGCATCCCAGTATCAGGGTATCTATCTGCCTTACTTTTAAGGGGTGCAGGTATTTTTTCACTATCATACGGGTTTCGGGCTTTGTGATCCAGCCCTCCTCCACAAGCGGGACCAGAAGGGGGCAGGGCGCGGAATGGATTTTTGTTTCGGGGCGGCGGGCGTTTATTTTGCGTTCATATATGCCGCTTTCAATTGTGGCCCGCGTTCCTATTACTCCGATTATATTTCTGCGGGTTTTTTCAAGGGCCAGATCAACCGCCGGGCTAATGACCTCGTAGACCGGCATGTCAAATCGGTTTTGCACTGCTTCCGTGGCAACGCTTGATGCGGTGTTGCATGCCATTACAATTATTTTGGCTCCCATGGAGGCGAGGAAGCTGGTGTTTTGAATCGAGTATTCGATAACGGTTCGTCCGCTTTTGTTGCCGTAAGGGGTTCTGGCCGTATCCCCGAAATAGACAATGTCATATTCCGGAAGTGCGTCCATAATTGCCCTGACTACCGTAAGTCCGCCTATTCCGGAGTCAAATATTCCTATCATGATATATTCCCGTTTTATCGCAGCGGGTGAAGCAGTGGTTCGTGCGGTTTAAGTTCGTATAGCTTCCGTTTAACGCAGCGAATTACATCCTTTTCGTAAACTCCTTTGCGCATGCCGGGGCAGGCCTGGGCCATTACCTGCCAGTTCGAGGGTTCACGCAGAAGATTTTCTATAAATGGCCATGCCTTGCACATTCTGGGTTTCACCGGATGGATGGTGCACACCCCCTCCCAGAATATGCAGTAACCGTCGGATTTCTGACGCAGCAAGTATTTCCCTGCAGATACCGTGCAGTATCCGTTGACCAGTTCTCCCGGGGGAATTCCCGTGTATGCCGCAATGTTTTCAATATCAGAGGCCGAGACATAAGTGCCGCCGTAGCCCCGGCAGCATTCCCCGCAACGGAGGCATTCAAACAGGTCCTCCGGCTCCGGCGGCTCACAGGGCACGGCGGGCCTCCATGGCTTTTTTGAGGGTAACCTGATCTATGTACTTAAGCTCCCCTCCCATGGGAACACCCGATGCTATCCGGGTGATTTTTACGGAATACGGTTTAAGCGATCTGGAGATATAGTCCGCGGTGGCCTCTCCTTCAACGCTTGTACTGGTGGCTACTATCACTTCCTTTATTCCTCCTGATGCCACCCGTTTTACCAGCTCCTTTATGCGCAGTTCATCGGGTCCTATACCGTCCATGGGCGATACGAGCCCCTGCAGGACATGATATACGCCAGGATAGCCCCCGGACTTTTCAATGGCGGCCATGTCCGCGGGGCTTTCCACCACGCAGACCAGACTGTGATCCCTGGAGGGATCCCTGCATATGCGGCAGGTTTCGGATTCACTTAAGCAGAAGCAGGTGTCGCATATCTTAACCTTTTTCTGCAGTTCGGCAATGCTTTTGCCAAGAGCTGCAACCTCCTGTCCAGGAGCTGCCAGCAGGTACATGGCAAACCGTTCCGCTGTTTTTTCGCCTATTCCGGGCAGTCTGCGCAGGTGCTGTATCAGCTTTACAACGGCTTCAGGATAATGGTTCATTTTCTATGTCAGTCCCGGTATGTTCATTCCGCCGGTTAGTTTGTTCATTTCTTCAGAGACCATTTCCTGGGAGCGGGTAAGCGCCTCGTTGACCGCGGCCACGATAAGATCCTGCAGCATGTCCACGTCTTCCGGGTCCACCACTTCCTTTTCAATGTTAATGGATACGATCTGTTGCTTTCCGTTTGCCACAACTTTTACCATGCCCCCGCCTGCTGTGGCCTCCACTGTTTTATCGGCCATTTCCTCCTGCAGCTTGTTCATCTTGTCCTGCAGCTGCTGGGCCTGTTTCATGAGTTTGCCCATATTCTTCATTGTGCTTTGCCTCCTGTGGGTAGTATCTTTATATCCACTATTTTGCCGTTAAAAGTTTTAACCGCGGCACCAACCAGGGGATGGTTTAAGGCCTCCTGCTTTAAGTGCCTGGCTTCTTTTTTCTGATTAAAGGGATTGTCGTCTGCTTCCTGTATGTCAAGGTCTAACCTGAAGTTTATGCCCAGAAATTCGCTGCAGATATTCTGCAGATGGTTTATGCTTTTTTTCTTTTTAAGCAGATTGACATTTGTGCCCGCTCCCCTGACTTCTATTTTAAGGCTGTCTTCTGTGAGTTCAGTCAGTGCGCTTTGGCCCAGACACGCCGCAAGGGCCGGGGATTTTTCTGCAATTTTTTCCTTAAGCTTTTCCCATATCTCTTCTTTTGGCAGGGATAAGAGATTTGTTTTTTCTTCTGCCGCGTCAACCGCGGTATCTTCCTGAGCATCTATCTGGGTTGACGGCGGGGTCTCTTCGGTTTCCGGGTCGGGAGAAGGCTGATGTGTTTCTTCCAGGGACGGTTTCGTCCCGGCTGCGGCACCTGCCGGGCGCGGTCCGAGTGCTGCAGCTTCTTCGGGCCGGCCTTCGGTGATTCTTTGCTTTAAAAGATCGATTTTTTCTATCAGCTCATCTATCGACAGGGCAGGCTTGATCTGGAAAAGTCTGAAAAAGGTCATTTCCATGGCATGCCTTGGAGAGATCGACTGGCGGATTCTCCATTCATCTTCAAACAGGGTGTTTAATATCTGGGTTATCCACGGCCCGGAGATATCTTCAACCTGCTTTGCCATGAGTTCTTTTTCATGGGCCGGCACTGAGGAAAGAGCCTTTTGGCCAGTCCCCATTTTCATTACAAGAAGGTTTCGGAAGTGTTCAATGAGTTCGCCGTAAAATTTTAAAAAGTGACGGCCCTGGCTGTAGAGCCTCTCACAGATGGACAGCAGCGTATCCATGTCGCTGTTAAAAAGCGCTTCAGCGGAATCAAATACCGTCCGGCGGTCTATAACCCCCAGGATATCGGTTATCTGTTCTTCGGTTATCCGGCCCTCTGCACAGGTGACAATCTGATCAAGAAGGCTTAGCGCGTCTCTTACGCTTCCGTCAGCCTCCCTGGCGATAATCCCCAGGGCGTATCTATCAATATTAATGCCTTCTTTTTTACAGATAGAGTCCATGTGATCAATTATGGCATCTATTTCCACACGCCGGAAGTCATGCCTCTGGCACCTGGAGAGAATGGTTACGGGAATCTTGTTTGGTTCCGTGGTGGCAAAGAAAAAAAGTACGTGACCGGGCGGTTCTTCCAGGATCTTTAAGAGGGCGTTAAAGGCCGCATCGCTTAACATGTGGACTTCGTCTGTGATATATATCTTGTATGGGCTGTGGGCGGGCTTGTATTTCGCGTTTTCACGCAGTTCCCTTACGTTTTCCACCCGGTTGTTAGAGGCCCCGTCAATTTCAAATACATCCACGGCATTGCCATTGGTGATTTCCCTGCAGGAGCGGCACTGGTCACAAGGGGTGGTGGTGGGGCCGGTCTCGCAGTTTACGCATTTTGCAAGTATGCGGGCCACAGTGGTTTTGCCCGTTCCCCGGGGGCCGGAAAACAGAATAGCATGGGCCAGGCGGCCCGAGGCTACAGCGTTTTCCAGGGTGCGGGTAATATGGGATTGGCCTATCACCCCCTCAAACTGCTGGGGTCTGTATTTGCGTGCGAACACCAGGTACGACATGGCAAGCCTGTATTATTCCCTCATTTCAAAAGCACACACGGCAGGGAGGGGTTGGTTCGATTTGTACAAATGAACTTTATAATAAATGGCGGAGAGAGAGGGATTCGAACCCTCGGTGCCCTTTCGGACACACACGCTTTCCAGGCGTGCACCTTCAGCCACTCGGTCATCTCTCCGCGACGGAACCTAATTTTTTAAAGTATCTGGAGCTTGTTGTCAATCCTATTCTTATTTCAGGGGACTCGGCCATTTGCGCCCCCTTTATGCAGGGATCAGTCATTTAAAATAAATTGCTTTTAAAAATCTGAAACTCAATTTAGGTTTCAGAAAAATATAACAGTCAGTGCCCCTGCCAGGGGCGGGAAAACCAAAACCAGGCCAAGCCTTAAAAAAGTAAATCTCGGCCCCACTATAGCAATTTCAAATATACAGGTTATAATCCCCCACATGGCCCAGCCCGTGACACATGCCACAGTTGTGCCCAGTCCTGCCCCTGCTTTAAATACCGAGGAGATTATCGGGAAAGCCACATAAGGCCCCCCGGGAATCAATGCCCCGCCTATGCTCCCGATAAAAATACCCTTTAAGCCGGCCTCTTCTCCAAGCCAGTTCTGGATTAATTCCGGCGGGATTACCACCTGCATAAATCCGGCCATTATAAAAGCTATTATAAGCAGCGGCGCAATATTGGTGAAAGTTTTGCCTGCAATTTTAAAACCTTCAATATGCGAACCGTCTCTTTTTCTGTAGGCATGAACAGCAGCGATCGCAGCAAGGGCAGCAAGGATGATCATTGCGGTTGTCAAGCTTTTTCACCTGTATTTTGTATTTTCCTGATTTGTTCTCTTACTTTGTCCGCATAACCGCCAAAAAACGAGTTTGCAATCAATCCTACTATAACCGGGAAGATTAAAGTTACGATAAATCTGACATAAGTTACCGTTGGCCCAAGCAATGCAAACTCCATGGGCAGCCTGCTTAAGCTCCACAGGTTTTTGGCAACCACAAAAGTTAAAACAGTGCCTATTTCGGCACCGGAAAGCAGGAAAGAAGCCGCAATCGGGTAGAAGATATACGGTCCCCCGGGTATCAGGGCACCTGCAATCCCGCCCAGGATAATTCCTTTTATCCCGGCTTCCCTGCCCAGCCATTTGTTAATCATTTCCTTTGGAACAATTACCTGTATCATTCCTGCAAGGATAAATGCAGCCACCAGAAGAGGCATCACCTCTATTAACATTTCTCCCCCGGCCATTAACCCCTGGATAATTATTCCGGCCCCGTGCTGATAAAATCCGATTGCAGCCAGGAGTATTGTTATCGCAGACATTATAAATATGGTGCTTTTCATGTATTTCGCTTCCTGGTATACTTGTATTATGGAGCAACTGCTCTTTACCTGAACTGAGATTTTCAGATTTTTAAAAGCAATTCATTTGATGTGAGAACATCCCGGTTTTTCTGGTCCAGCCTTTTTTTCATAATGTCTGCGTACTCGTTTTTTATGTATTAAAAAAATATATCGCAGCAAATCCGCTATATGTCAAGTCTTGGGCGGAAACTAGTGAAAAGCATCTGCTTTGCATTCCCAGCCCAGACCATACATATCGCCGGCCAGCCACGTAA
>JBKHFD010000063.1:0-11321 GCA_046540355.1 Desulfobacterales bacterium | reverse complement strand
GACATGGCGGAAACCATGTACCAGGCTCCAGGGGTAGGTCTAGCAGCCACACAGGCCGGCATAAACAGCCGCGTGATTGTATTCGACCCGGAGGCGGATCCTGAAAAACAGGATTTTCAAGTTCTTGTAAACCCGGAGATCATAGAATCCTTTGGCACAACCGTATCTGAAAAGGAAGGCTGTCTGAGCGTTCCGGATTACAGGTCTGACGTAGAAAGATCTGAACGAGTGGTGGTACAGGGACTTGACAGGCACGGAAAAGAACTGAAATTTGAAGCAACAGGACTGCTTTCGGTAATTCTGCAGCATGAAATTGATCATTTAAACGGGATCCTGTTTATTGACAGGATAAGCGCCCTGAAAAGGCAGATGTATAAAAGAAGACGAAAAAAGCAGCTAAAAGACGAATCATGAACCGGCTTAATATAATATTCATGGGCACACCGGATTTTGCCCTCCCTTGCCTGAAGGCTCTCGGTCAAAGCGGTCATCGGGTGTCACTGGTTGTCACCCAGCCTGACCGCCCCAAAGGCAGGGGGAGGAAACTTGCCGAACCTCCGGTCAAACAGACTGCAAAAGAACTGGGCTACACGGTTGTGCAGCCCGACTCAGTGGCAACCGAAGACTTTTACAGGCATGTCAGCGAACTTCGGCCTGATGTTTTCGTGGTGGCTGCTTTCGGCCATATCCTGCCCAAACGCCTTCTGGAGCTGCCGCCCATGGGAGCAATCAATCTTCACGCATCCCTTTTGCCAAAGTACCGCGGACCATCGCCAATACAATGGGCCATAATCAACGGGGAAACAGAAACAGGCGTAACCAGCATGCTCATGGATGCAGGTCTTGACACCGGGGAAATCCTGATTTCCAGGAGCACACCTGTTTACGCGGATGATACCGCGGGAACCCTTCATGACAGACTTGCCCTCATGGCCGCGGATGTCCTGCTGCTGACGCTGGAAGGATTTAGCAGCGGAACCATCCGGCCGGTACCCCAGAATCACGCCATGGCATCATATGCCCCCATGCTGAAAAAATCAGACGGTCATCTGGACTGGACCCGAACAGCAGAGTATCTGGAGCGGTTCATTAGAGGCATGACCCCCTGGCCCGGCGCATACGCCTATTGGAACAACAAAAAGCTTAACATATACAGGGCGGAAATCCGCCCGGGCGACAGGGAGTACCAGCCCGGAACCGTGATCAATGCGTTTGATAACGAACTCCGGGTGGCTGCGGGAAAAGATGCTCTTTCCATACTTGAAATACAGGCGGAGTCAGGCAGGCGGATGAATATTGAAGAATTTCTGAAAGGTGTGAGTCTGCCCCCCGGAACAGTGCTGAAATGAACACTGCCGAGCCCAGGAAAGCCGCGCTCTATATTTTAAATGAACTGTCAAAAGGGCGTTCAAACCTGGACCGGATCATGGATGAACAGGAAACCCGACTTTTTCAGCAGATGCCCCGCAGGGACAGGGCCCTTGTAAATGCCATCGTATACGGCGTGCTGAGGTGGCGGGCAAAGCTGGATTTCAATATCGAAGCATTTGCCAGCCGTCCGGTAAACAAAATAAAGCCCGAAGTTTTAAACATACTTCGCATGGGGCTTTTCCAGATGATGTTTCTTTCAAGGATTCCCCAATCAGCCGCGGTAAACACATCAGTGGAAATGACAAAGCAGGCTGCCTCCAAATCCATGGCAGGGTTTGTAAACGCACTGCTCCGCAATTTTGCCCGCAGCACCGAGCCGCCTGCATATCCTGATCCGGAAAAAAATCCGGTAAAGGCTCTTGGAGTATGCCAGTCATTTCCGCAATGGTTGATTTCGCGCTGGGAAAAGAGATTCGGACTTGAAGAAACCCGCAGTCTGTGCGAATATTTAAATAAAATACCGCCTGTTACCATAAGGGTAAACCTGCTTGAAACGACAAGAGACCGGGGTTTGGAAAAACTTTCCCCCTGTGCCGAATCTGCGGAAAAAACCGGTATTTCTCCTGCTGGCATCGTCCTTTACGGCATAAAAAAACCTGTCCGCGAGCTGTCCGGTTTTTCAGAAGGCCTGTTCCAGGTCCAGGACGAGGCGGCACAGCTTGCAGCCATAGTTCTTTCCCCGAAACCCGGAGAAAAAGTTCTCGACGCCTGCGCCGGGCTGGGGGGCAAAACCGGCCATATTTCCCAGCTCATGGAAAACCGGGGCCGGGTGGTGGCAGCCGACTTTGATCATGCAAGACTCAAGTCCCTTGAATCTGAAATGGAAAGGCTCGGGATAAACATTGTGGAAACCCGGTGCCTTGATATGGAAAAACCCGGTGTGCTGCAAAAAACTGAAGCCTTTGACCGCATCCTTATAGATGCCCCCTGCTCCGGGCTGGGCGTGATCCGCAGAAACCCGGATATCAAGTGGTCTGCTCAAAAACGCGATTTTAAACGCTATCAGATAAGACAGGCACGGATTCTGGAAAATACAGCCCAACACTTAAAGCCCGGCGGCACGCTGGTTTATGCTGTATGCAGTATGGAACCCGAGGAGACGGATGCAGTTATAGAAGAATTCTGCGAAAAAACGAAAAACTTCAAGGTCGATTCCCCGGGTCTGCAGGCAGCCGGACCTGAGGCGGATTCAGATGGAAAGGTTTACCTTCGCTTGTATCCCCACCGGCACCAAACTGACGGATTTTTTATTGCGAGACTGACGCGGAAATCATGATACGGAATTTGTTAAAATACACAGTCGCTGTGGTGTTATTCTGTATAATTGCCGGCTTAAGCGCGTTTTTTACCATGTCTTTTGTCATAAAAAGCGAGGATACGGTAAAGGTGCCGGACCTGGAAGGGAAAAATGCCGTGGAAGCGCTTGAAATGTTAACCGAACTTGAATTAAACACCAAGGTAAAGGGTTCTGAATACAGCGATGAAATATCTGAGAACCATATTATAACACAGAATCCTTCCCCCGGAGAGATGATCAAAAAAAACAGGGACGTAACCCTTATAATCTCAAAAGGCCGGGAGTCTGTTACTGTTCCGGATCTCAGGGGGGAGAAGCGCGACCGGGCCGAAATCATTCTTGAAGAAAACGGTCTGCCCACAGGGCATATAAGCCGCAGCACGTCAGCAGAATTTACACGGGATACGGTTATTGCCCAGTACCCCGAGCCCGGGAAAACTGTAACCCGGGATAATTCCGTAAATCTTCTTATAAGTACCGGCCCTGCGCCTGAATCATTTAAAATGCCCGAACTTGCCGGCCGTTTTCTTGACGAGGCGATGCTTGTAATAGATTCGCACCGCATGGAGCTTGAAGAGATAAAAGCAGTGCATAACACTGAAAAGCCAGAAAATATTGTAACAGGCCAGGCCCCTCCTGCAGGCCACATGGTGTCCAAAGACTCGGAAGTGCGACTCCTTGTCAATCGCATACCAGGAAAAAGCAACAAGAAAAACGGCGAAAACCGTGTGCTTTTTACCTACCGCATTCCTGCGGGATTTTTAAAACAGCATGTAAGGCTTGAAGTAAACATGTTTGGCACCAGGATAACCCTTTATAATAAACTTATGGAACCAGACAGGCTTATCTGGGCCGTAATTCCGGAAAACGCAGAAGGCGCGGTTTTTCTGTATTTAAACCAAGAGCTTGTAAAATCTGAAATTTTTGACTAAGACCTAAAGTGAGCGATTTTTAATCTGAAAAACTCAATTTAGGTAAGACATTGGAGAAAAAGCCATGAGCATCATGATTGCCCCCTCGATTCTTTCCGCGGATTTCTCAAGACTGGGCGATGAAATCCGCGCGGTGGAAGAAGCCGGAGCAGACTGGATCCACGTGGATGTAATGGACGGCCATTTTGTGCCGAACATAACCATGGGCCCGATGATTGCGGAGGCGGCAAACCGTGCTTCCTCTGTTCCGCTGGATGTCCACCTGATGATTGAAAACCCCGAAAATTTTATTTCAGCCTTTGCCGAAGCCGGCGCTGATCTGATCTCGGTACATGCCGAAACATGCCCTCATCTGCACCGTACGGTGGAGCTTATCAGAAACAGCGGCTGCAGGCCCGGAGTGGTTCTAAACCCTGCGACCCCGCTATCGGCCCTTGACTGGATTATTGAGGATATTGACTTTGTCCTGCTCATGAGCGTAAACCCCGGTTTTGGAGGCCAGTCATTTATACGCTCCGCCCTTGAAAAGATTCACGCTTTAAAGCAGACCATCACAAAAAAGGGTCTTTCAACACTGATCGAGGTTGACGGCGGAATAAACAACGATACCATCATTGAAATCGCGGCGGCGGGCGCCGACGTTTTTGTGGCCGGATCGGCCGTGTTTGGAACCCGGGATTATACTGAAACCATAAGCGGATTTAAAAAGGCGGCAGAAGAGGCGGTTAAATGACAAGATAAGCTTTTAATGCAAAAGGAGCCCTGCAATGGAGAGAAAAAAGATAACAGTTATCCACGGCCCCAACCTGAACATGCTGGGATCCCGGGAGCCCGGCACATACGGCCCGGAGCCCCTGACCGAAATAAATGATGCCCTGCGCATAAGGGCCGAAAAAAACAACGCAGAGCTCCAAATATTTCAGTCAAACCACGAAGGTGAAATCGTTGAGGCCATCCAGCAGGCATCCGGGGTTTGCAATGCCCTTATCATAAATCCCGCGGCATATACCCACACCAGCATTGCGGTGCGGGATGCCCTTTTGCTTCTCGATGTTCCGGTTGTAGAAATACACATTTCAAATATCTACAAAAGGGAGCCATTCAGGCATAAATCCATGATTTCAGACGTTGTCACCGGACAGATATCCGGGCTGGGAGCGCGCGGATACCTGCTTGCAATGGATGCGATAATTGAAATGATCGGAGCATAATGCATGAGACGGCTCCTCTTTCCGGCTGCCGCTATAGCCGGGGGCCTGGCCCTGTCCCAGGTGCTTTTTACCATACTGGTTTATTTGTCAAACATTGACCTGTTAGCAGAGAGCGAAGCCTTAAGGGCTGCAGGTTATCTGGTGGTCCCGAATGAAACATTAACCCGGGAATTTGACAGAATAGCTCCCGCCGCATGCGGGGCGCTTTTTTTCACCCTCACTGCGGGGGCCGGACTCACTCTGACAGCGTTTTATGCAGCCTGGCTTAAAACAAGGGTTTTTCCAAAAAGCCGGATTTATATTGCCGCTGTTGCATCAGCATGGCTTGCAGGCGCTGCAGCCTGTAATCTTAACGGCTGGAACCCGGGGTTTACGATTGTCTTTCTGGCGGTGCCCGCCCCGGTTTTTGCGTTTGCAGTAAGGCGGATGCCTGAGAAAAGGCCCGGTGATGTATATGTTCATGCGGTCCACGTAATTGTTGTTGCCGCTGCAACGCTCGGATGGATGCCGTGCCTGCAGCAGGACGCATTCCTTGACATAAGGGACAGG
Source organism: Desulfobacterales bacterium (assembly GCA_046540355.1). Lineage (GTDB taxonomy): Bacteria > Desulfobacterota > Desulfobacteria > Desulfobacterales > Desulfosalsimonadaceae > Desulfosalsimonas. Next base: position 5,901 of record JBKHFD010000063.1, on the reverse strand, counting down.
GTGCTTTTGTCCAATCCTGCAGGACAAAAAGTAAATGAGTTCTATTATAATTATACGCTGTATGCAGCAGAACTTATAAAGCCCCCTGGGGGCCGCCTGATAAATGCCTGCATAATAGAAAACAAAACACCCGGCACAGGTTCTGAAAATGCTGCCCAAAAACTCATCGAATTCGACTGGCTCCCTGTATCGGATGGAGATGCGGCGCGTTTAACCGTAAAATCCGGTTCTTCAGGGATTGAATTTGCAAGTCGCGGCAGGGTGGTTTTAAAAACCGGTGCAGACGATTTTTTCTCCAATCCGCGCAAAACTCTCGATAAATTCTCCCAACAGGCTGATGACAAGAAATTTGTGCGGAGATTTACACTTGCGGGTCTGATAGTGGGCTTTCCCCTTGCGCTTTATATATTTCTCCATGCAGGTCTATGCTCCGTGCTCCGGCCTGTAAGATCAACCCCCCTTCGCAGCGCTGCGGCTTCCGGGTGCTGCCTTGCACTTGCGGCAGCGTTCCTGATCCCTTTTTACGGACCGGGGATCAATGGCTCGGACAAGGAATCCATAGAAATGCTCATAGACTCGGAAAGCCTTTATGATCAGCGCAACGCATTAAAGTCTGCTGCGAAAAAAGGCCATGATCCACTGGCCTTTGATATCGCAAGGGAGCTTTCCGACAGCACCAGTGTGCCGGTGCGCTACTGGCTGGCCCGGGCCCTTGCCAACTCACGTCGTCCAGAGGCCGGAAAAATGCTTTTGTCAATGACAAAAGATCCTTCTCCCAATGTCTCCTGCATGGCCTATGCCGGCCTGGGCAGCACCGGTAACGCACAAACCCGGAAGTTTATCCTGGAGCGCTTCAGGAACATCGACCATTGGTATGTTCAGCGATACGCATATAAAGCCTTAAGAAAGCTTGGATGGAAACAGAGGCCATTGGATACGGATTAAAGCCTTTTGCGCTGGTCCTGGCGGCGGTAATTGCGCTTGAAGCGGGCTCACGTTTTTTTTGTGAAGACCCCTTGATTGCCGCAGGTATTGCGCGCGCACTGGATGTCGCAGTGATTACAGGCGCGGCCATATGGTTCGGAAGGAAGGCAATACTTCCGGGCATTATTCCCGCAGACTTAAAAAGGGGATTTGTGCGCGGGGTTGTCTGGGCTGCGGCGTTTGGATGCGCGGCCGCCATTTTAGGCGCGATTCTTTACACAGCCGGCTTTGCCCCCCTGAAAATGATCAGTGTGGATCTTCCTCAGTCAACCGGCAGGCTTCTTGCCTTTTTTGCTTTCGGAGGCATTGTCTCCCCGTTTGCAGAAGAACTTATCTTCAGGGGAGCGGTTTTCGGGCTGCTGCGAAGATGGGGAGCGGCCGCCGCAGTGCTGGGCTCGGCCACTTTGTTTACCCTTGCCCATGACACCGGCGGCCTTCCTGTAATCCAGGCTGCGGGAGGCCTTGTTTTTGCCCTGTCCTATGAAGTGGAAAAAAACCTGCTTGTTCCGGTTATTATACACGTGGCCGGCAACCTGGCCCTGTTTTCAATCACTGTATTAATGCATCTTGCGGGTTAAAAGTTATCAGTTAACTGTTAATGGTTTAAGAAAAAAGTTCAATAATTTCAAATAGTTATAACTTTAATGCTTCTGGACAGTTTAAACCTCGAAAAACACAAGAATTCCAGTGTGTTGTGTAAAAACTTCTGACTCTCCAGTAATGCATTGATATCAAATTATTGCAGATATTCAAGGGCGATTTTAAACATCCGCCTGATCGGCTCTGCCGCACCCCACAGCAACTGGTCTCCTGCTGTAAAAAAACTTAAGTACATCGGCCCCATGTTCATTTTCCTGATCCTGCCCACGGGAACGCCCAGGCTGCCCGATACCGCTGCGGGCGTAAGCCGCGCCAGGGAGGCTTCCTTTGTATTGGGAACCACTTCCGTCCATTCGTTGGAAGAGGCAATCAGATCCCCTATTTCATCTTCAGGAACATTTCTTGAAAGCTTCACTGTAATGGCCTGGCTGTGACTCCGCATGGCCCCGATACGAACGCAGATTCCGTCTATGGGGATGGGCTCCGGGTTTTGCAGAATTTTGTTGGTCTCTGCAAAACCCTTCCATTCCTCCCTGGTCTGACCGTTGTCCATGGGACTGTCAATCCAGGGAAGCAGGCTTCCGGCAAGCGGAAATCCAAAGTTGTCCACCGGAAAATCCGAGCTTTTCATTGCTTCCATTACCCTGCGGTCAATATCAAGGATTGCCGAGGAGGGATCTGATACGAGTGAATCAGCGGACCGGCCGATAACATTCATCTGGGCCACCAGTTCCCGCATGTTTTTTGCGCCGGCTCCCGAGGCTGCCTGGTAAGTCATCGAGCTCATCCATTCCACAAGCCCCGCTTTAAACAGTCCTCCGGCTGCCATCAGCATCAGGCTGACGGTGCAGTTGCCGCCTATGAAATTCTTTATTCCCCTGTCAAGGGCGCTGTCGATAACCTCCCTGTTTACGGGGTCAAGCCCTATAATGCTGTCCTCGGCCATGCGCAGGGCCGATGATGCATCGATCCAGATTCCTTTCCATCCCTTTTCCCTGAGTTCGGGATAGGCTTTTTTTGTATAATCGCTCCCCTGGCAGGTGACTATGATATCAGCAGCCAAAAGCGCCTCAGTATCATAGGCGTCAGCCAGCGGGGGGATCTCCATGCCTATGTCCGGGCCGGACTGGCCGACTTGGGAAGTTGAGGCAAAAAGCGGCTCAAACCCCGAAAAATCGCCCTGCTCCATCATCCGCTCCATGAGAACCGAACCGACCATGCCTCTCCATCCTATAAAAGCGACCTTACGCATTATTATTTTCCCCCTGTTTTTCGAAATTAAATGTTCTTAAAAAATCGTTTATAAGGCGCCCTGCTGTTTTGTCAACCGGGAATTGTTTTGCCCGAATCATTTTAAGTTCCTACGCATCAGGTTCATACTGCCATTTTAAAACTCTGCATTTCCATTTGCCGGTCTCTTCTTCCTGCTGCCTCCGCACCAATACGGTTGCGGCAAGCCGGTTCCCGTTTTTTTCCGCCTCGCATCTGATACGGAACAGATCACTTTTAGTTGTAATAAGCTCGTCCTTTATATCCACATCCCCCAGACCCGCTACATTTTTATACCAGCCGGAATCCTGCAGATCGTTGACATATTCGCCGTCTGCCGAGGCTTCCCGGTAAGCGGCTATCTCTTCTGCAAGAAATTCATGGCCCCGGGGCAGCAGCGCGGCAAGCACAGCGACCGGCGCGGTGTTGATATTTATCCTGCCCGGATATGCGGCTTCATGCTTGTCTTTTCGGGAAGGCTCCATGCCGTTAACCGTTATAAAATCGCTTAATCCCGGATTTTCGCCTATTTTTGAAAACATAACAGGATCAATATTTTTAACCCGCACCATCTCAGAGACATCCCTGAAGGCTCCGTTTCGGCAGGAATAAGGAGAATCAAGGTTCATGTAATAATCCTGTTCCGCGCCGCTCAGGCCGGAAATTGAATCATCATCCCCGGAGTCAAGCCAGTCTTTTACAGGGTTTATTATCATGTCGGGTTCCAGGTTTTCAGCAAGCGAATCACCGGCCTCCTCACTGTTTTCAAATTCGTGTAAGATCAGATTGAAAAACCTCTCCCACAATTCCCTCTGGGCTGGATTGAACTCTTTTCCTTCCGGAAAATCAACAAGTGCATTTGCCTGGATGCGGCCCAGTTCGTCGGTGATTTCCACTGAAAGACTGTCTTCTTCGAAGCCCGCGGCTGAAACATACTGCTCAACGATTTCAGGATCAGCCCAGTCTTCCTGCACCGAGTCAGCCTCGGTTTCATTCTTGTCCTTAACCAGGATGGACTCGGCAATGCTGACCCCTGAAGTCAGCATCTGCTGCAGCGTTCCCATGTCTCTGCCTATGCCTGCCTTTGCCGCAGACGACTGGATCTGGCGGTTGAGTTCAAAGCCCACTGCAACCAGGACCACGATTGCCGTCAGTGTTATAAGCAGTGCTATGCCTCTGTTATTTTTCAGCACGTTCCAGCGGCTCCCTGAATACTGGTAAAACAATGCGGGTTGAAAACGGGTATTGACGGCCGTCAATAACGATCTTCAAAAATACGCGCACTGCCCGCGGAGTGGCATATTCCATGTCCTCCGCATCAGAATCCCATGTTTCAAATTCGTTTCCTTCCCCGTCGAGGTACGTGAACTTCAATTCTTTTATATCAGTACAAAGCACGGGGTCTTCTTCAGGGTCCCTGTCATTTCTGCCGGTATCATCATACGGCCAGGGGCGATCCCCTCTTTTTAATACATGGCCGGAATCCCGGTCCGGGGCTCTGTCAACATGATACCGGATTCTTGTCAGGCCCGGCCGAATTGCCTCTCCCTCTGCGGAATCCGCGGCCTTCTGTCCTGACATGGGAAGATGTTCGGTGGAAGCAAAACGCAGGCTTGGAAACTGCTCGCCTCCGCTATATTCGGTTTCTCCCGCAAAGCGGTATGGGTCGGGATCATCGTCATTGTCCGGGGGCTTGTATAGCGGGTACTGTTCAACATAGAGGGCATGGAGATCCATGCTGATACGATTAAGGCATGATGCCGCCATTTCATTTACCGCGGATTCCTCCTTGATAACATCTGTTTTCGATAACACAGCGTTAAAAGTACTGTAGACCAGGGTGGCGATAACCGCGAATATCGAAATCGCGATCAGAAGCTCAAGAAGGGTGAACCCGGCTTTAAACCCGTTTTTTATTGTCTGATAAATACCGGCTCTCACGGTTACTGCTCCTCCTGAGCCGCGGGATGATACCGGGAAACCGTATACTGCATTGACCCGCTTTCTTCCCTGCTGATTTTCACCCTTACCTCGGTTACGGGTATTCCTGGATTGTCTCCGGGTTTGAGCTCTGATTCGCTTACCTCCACCTGCCATAAATAACCTGCTGGCTCGCCGCCAAAATCCCCGGAGGCTCCCGAGGTATAGGACCGGGGATCCATCAGTGTGTCTGTCATTTTTTCCTGGGCCAGAAAAGGAGCGACAGAATAAAACTTTACGGATTCATACATTCCTATTGTCTGGCTCTGCAGCCGGATAATGCTTATCATTGCAATAGCGATTACCGAAAGCGCAACAAGGACTTCCAGCAATGTAAAGCCTTTTGATATTGTTTTATTTAAACAGTGGCGCATTAAAATTCCTCATACCCGGAAACAATCGCCACGCGGGGAAGAAAGGATTCTATACGGTAAGATGTTACAGAACCGTCATTTTTTCTTACATGTATAATGGCGCGGTCAGAATAGCCCCTTGGATAAAAATATATCCGGACAATGCCGTCTGCCGTCCTTATATCTCCGGAAAACATCACATCCCTTAAACGATGCCCCCGGGGGAGGCTCACCCTGTTTGAGTCCTCCGGGCCCGGAAAGTCCTCTTCCTGCATGGAAGCCGGGCCCTTCCAGAGCTGATTGCGATCCATGTCCACATACAGGGCCATGGTGTTCTGCTTTTCCACGGCCTCGGTTTTAAGCTCCTTTACGTTTGCAAGCAGCCACCCTGAAAATTTGCGGGATTCATCTGTAAGAAATGAGCCGTCCATCCTGGGAACCGCAAAAAACAGCATCACGCTTATAAGGCTTACAACAACTATTAGTTCTATGAGCGTAAAAGCTTTTTTGCAGGAAAGCGGATATTTTACAGACAAGCCGAAAGCCTCCTCCACGGGGAAGCCCCGCAATATAACAGCAATTTTAAACCATGATACTACACAACGAGGGGGTTGCTATCAAGAGCTTTCTTTTGCGGCAATTCCGGTCCGGGAAAAAACCGCTGTCCAGCCCTTTACAGACCGCCTTATCAGGACTATTATAGTTTGATGGCACC
>JBKHFD010000062.1:0-11407 GCA_046540355.1 Desulfobacterales bacterium | reverse complement strand
AAGGGCCAAGGTTCAAGGTTTAAGAAATGAAGAAAGATTCGTAAAAAGTCGATTTCCGACGGCAAAGTAAAAGGTTCAGGGTACGAAGCCGTCGGGATTTATTGTTATTTATCCGGGAGCCGATTTTATGAACTGGTTTGTAGAAAACATTTCCACGGCCATAGGCAAAAAGCTGCTCATGGCGGTTACAGGTCTCGGTTTTGTCGGTTTTATATTTGTTCACCTGGCCGGCAATTTAAGTTTTTATTTCGGCAAGGATGCTTTTCTCCGGTATGTGGAGACCCTGCATAAGCTGGATCCGATCATTTTTGTTGCTGAACTGGTACTTTTGGGACTTGCGGTAATTCATGTGAGCACGGGAACGGTTTTGTTTTTCCAGAACTGGAGAGCCCGCAGCACCCGCTATGCTGTTAATAAAACCGCCGGCGGCAGAACCATTGGTTCGCGTACCATGCCTTATACCGGTTTCCTTATTCTGCTGTTTTTAATACTGCATCTTTTCCAGTTTCATTTCATAGACAGATCGCAGATGACCCCTTATGATGCCGCTGTTAATACCTTCGGCAACATAGGGTTCGCCCTGGTCTATATTGTCGCCGTGATCCTTGTGGCCATTCATATACGCCACGGCTTCTGGAGTCTTTTCCAGAGCCTTGGGCTTAATCATGAAAAGTACATGCCGCTTATCCGCACGGTGGGCATTCTTTTTGCCGTTGCAATAGCCGTTGGATTTGCGTTTGTTCCCATATACATCCGTGCAGTAACATAAACAGAGGTGCTACATGACTCTTGAATCAAAAATACCCTCCGGCCCTGTACATGAAAAATGGGACCGGCACCGGTTTGAAACCAAACTTGTAAATCCGGCAAACAAAAAAAAGTTCAACATTATCGTGGTGGGAACCGGGCTTGCCGGGGCCTCGGCTTCCGCCACCCTGGCCGAACTCGGCTATAATGTAAAAAATTTCTGTATACAGGACTCCCCGAGGCGCGCCCACAGCATTGCAGCCCAGGGAGGGATAAATGCGGCCAAAAATTACGCAAACGACGGGGACAGCATCTGGAGGCTGTTTTATGACACGGTAAAGGGCGGAGACTTCCGGGCAAGGGAGGCAAATGTTTACCGCCTTGCCCAGTTGAGCGTAAACATAATAGACCAGTGCGTGGCCCAGGGAGTGCCATTTGCCAGGGAATATGGCGGTCTGCTTGACAACCGTTCATTTGGAGGCGCCCAGGTTTCGCGGACATTTTATGCAAAAGGCCAGACAGGCCAGCAGCTTCTGATCGGCGCCTACAGTGCGCTGATGCGGCAGGTAAATACCGGCAAGGTGAAGATTTTCCCCAGAAGAGAGATGCTTGACGTGGTCCTGGTTGACGGCAGGGCCCGCGGAATAGTGGTGAGAAATCTTGTAACGGGCGAGCTGGAGTCACACAGCGCCCATGCGGTGGTGCTGGCAACAGGCGGATACGGAAACGTTTATTTTCTGTCCACAAACGCCATGTCCTCCAATGTAAGCGCCTCGTACAGGTGCTATAAAAAAGGGGCCTATTTTGCCAATCCGTGCTTTACCCAGATTCATCCGACCTGCATTCCCGTACACGGTACATATCAGTCCAAGCTGACCCTGATGAGCGAGAGCCTGCGAAATGACGGAAGGGTCTGGGTGCCGAAAGAGCCCGGAGACAAGCGGCCCCCTGAACAGATCCCGGAATCGGATCGGGATTATTATCTGGAGCGCAGATATCCGAGTTTCGGCAACCTGGTGCCAAGGGACGTGGCCTCGAGAAACGCCAAGGAACAGTGCGACCAGGGAAAGGGCGTGGGTGAGACCGGTCTTGCGGTATATCTTGATTTCGCAGATGCCATAGCCCGCGACGGCAGGGAAGCTATTTCGGCAAAGTACGGCAACCTGTTTGAGATGTATGAAAAGATCACAGGAGAGGATCCTTATGTTACGCCCATGAAGATATATCCGGCAGTGCATTACACTATGGGCGGCCTGTGGGTGGACTACAATCTTATGACAACCATTGACGGTCTGTTTGCACTGGGGGAGTCCAATTTTTCCGACCACGGGGCAAATCGACTGGGTGCAAGCGCTCTTATGCAGGGGCTGGCAGACGGCTACTTTATAATTCCCTATACAATAGGTGGTTATCTTGCAGGAACGCAGCTTCCGGATGTGGATGCTTCCGCCCCCCAGTTTAAGGAGGCCGAATCAAAAATCCGGGAACAGGTGGACAAGCTTCTTTCAATTCGCGGCAAGCGTACAGTGATGGATTTTCACAGGTCCCTGGGAAAAATCATGTGGGATTACTGCGGTATTGCAAGAGACGAGCAGGGCCTTAAAAAGGCCAAACAGATGATAGCCGAGCTCAGGGAGGAATTCTGGAAAAACGTAAATGTTCCTGGTGATGCCGCGGATTTCAACCAGGCACTGGAAAATGCCGGCCGGGTGGCCGATTTCATGGAATTTGGCGAGTTGATGGTTAAAGACGCCCTGGATCGCAGGGAATCCTGCGGATGTCATTTCAATACTGCTTATCAGACAGAAGATCACGAGGCTTTGCGCGATGACGAAAATTTCTGCCATGTTTCCGCGTGGGAATATACCGGCCCGGGCTCTGATCCGGTCCTGCATACCGAGCCCCTGACGTTTGAAAACGTGGAACTGACCCAGAGGAGCTACAAGTAAAATGAGCAGCAAAACAATAAATCTCACGCTCAAGGTCTGGCGCCAGAACAGAAACAATCCCGCCGGTACCCTGGAGACCTATAAGGCAAATGATATTTCAACAGACATGTCTTTTCTCGAGATGCTTGATGTTGTAAACGAACGGCTCACCGAGCAGGGCATCGAACCCATAGCCTTTGATCATGACTGCAGGGAAGGGATCTGCGGAATGTGCGGAGCTGTGGTAAACGGCAGGGCCCACGGCCATATGCCCGAGACCACCCTCTGCCAGCTTCACATGCGCCATTTCAAAGACGGTGACACCATCGTGATCGAGCCCTGGCGGGCCAGGGCGTTTCCAGTTGTAAAGGATCTTGTGGTGGACAGAAGCGCCCTGGACAAGATCATACAGGTGGGAGGTTATATATCTGTTAATGCCGGCGGGGCCCAGGACGGCAATACGATCCCTGTGCCCAGGGACAATGCTGAAAAGGCGTTTAATGCAGCGACATGCATTGGCTGCGGGGCATGCGTGGCTGCGTGTCCAAACGCTTCTGCCATGCTTTTTACCGGAGCCAAGATTTCGCACCTGGCGCTTTTGCCCCAGGGAAGACCCGAGGCAAAAAGGCGGGCCCTTTCCATGGTCCGTGCAATGGATGATCTGGGATTCGGCAATTGTTCAAACGAGGCCGAATGTGAGGCTGAATGCCCAAAGGGTATTTCAATTACAGAGATCGCCAGGATGAACCGCGAATTTATCAAGGCGGCATTTTCATAAGGGTTTAATATTCTTGCTTAACAGATTTATTCGGTTTTACAGGGGGGAACCATGAAAATAGTGAAACGGCTGGGCGTACTGGCATTTCTTGGAGGGCTGGCGCTTTCGGGCTTCCATGCTATCGGGCGTTTAATGGAAAGGCCCGAGGGGTTTTACAGCGAAAGCATAGCAGAATTTGCAGGCGGGGGCGGCCTTGAATGGATAGAGGCGCTTCCTTTTGGGTTTCTGAGAAACGGGATGGATTTTATCGTGCAGGTGCCACTCTACATGGTTCTTATCGGTGCCGGACTTCTGCTGCTTATTATCCACGGACTGTTTGCAAAGGCATGATATATTTCTACTTTCCGGATTTAAGCGCCTCTTTTAGTTTTTCTCCCAATGTCCCGATCCCGGAATCATCTGATCCGGAATCCCTGTAGGAGCGCCAATCCTGTTTTGCTGCCTCGTCTGCGGTCTCAAGGCTGATTTTACGCTCTGAAGGATTTACTGCTTCAATTAAAACCTGAATCTGCTCATCAGGCTTCATCTTTTCAATCCGCCCTGCCTCGGGTGACGAATTGATTTTCGATGCCGGCAGCAGTCCAACCACCCCGGGTTCAAGTGCCACGAAGTAACCGAAGGATTCTTTTTTCTCTATTGTACCGGTGACCTTTTGCCCGGGTTTGTAGCGCTGTTCAACGTTTACCCATGGATCTCCCTCGGCATCTTTCATGCTGAGCGAAATTCTTCGCTTTTCAGGATCTATGCCTTTTATCATCACAGGGATCGAGTCGCCCGGAGATACCATGTCCGTGGTTTTTAGCACGCGTTTTCTGTAGCTCATTTCACTTATGTGAACAAGACCCTCCACGCCGGGGGCGATTTCCACGAAAGCCCCGAAATCCGCACACCTGGTTACTTTTCCTTCCACCTTGTCGCCGGTTTTGAATTTTTCCGTGATGTTTACCCAGGGATCTTCCAGGGCCTGCTTTACAGAGAGCGAAATCCTGGTCTGCTGTTTTTCGTCCTCCCCGGACTCCCTGATATCAAGTATCTTTACCCGCAGGGTATCTCCAACAGATACCGCTTCCTCAGGTTTTTCCATCCTTGACCATGAAAGCTCGGAGATATGCACCATGCCTTCCAGTCCCGGGATAAGCTCCACGAAAGCACCGTAGGGCATCAGCCTGGTGACTTTACCCTCTATGATATCTCCGGCGGATACGGTTTTTAAAAACTGCTCCCTCTGTTCTGCCATATGCCGCATTAGCAGTTCGCGCCTGGAGACAACTATGTTTCTGCCGTTTTCCTCAATTTTTGAGATGAGAAATTCGTATTCCGCCCCAACATAGGATTCCGGAGTTTCAACGTATACGGCATCCATCTGGCTGACCGGGCAGAAAGCTGTTTTGCCGGCCATGGATACCCGGAATCCACCTTTGCAAGTTTCCGTGACATGTCCATGGACTGGAACTCCGGCACGATGGGCTTCGTAGAGCTGATGGATTCCACTCTGCGTGCCCATGGCACGCGAAAGTCTTACCTCGCTTTCATCCCTGGAAATTACGTAAAGCGTGATCCTGTCGCCCAGGGAATAAGGAAAATTGCCGTTTTCATCCAGAAGCTCTGATTTGTCAACCACTCCGTCTGCCTTGGTACCGGTATTTACAAACACCGTGTCATTGCCAATGACTATTATTTCTCCTGTGACCTGTTCCCCGGTACGCAGATCGTCTTTTACGTCCTTCATGTAGGATTCAAAAAGCTCTTCAAAGCTTTCTTCGTTCTCCGGTCCTTCAGACGTTTGGTTTTCGTTTTGCTCTGACATTGCTTGCTCCGAAAATTTTAAAATTCCGGCCGGCCAGTATCCGGTCCGTGTTTTACGTTTTTTATTTTGGGTTTTTTTGTATATATCATAACACTTCCGCAGGATAAAGAGCTATTCACAGACAGTAATCCATAACACTTTTTTTCGTTTATTGCCATAGTCCGGGGATGGCTGCAGTTTCTGCAAAAAATCGAATCGAGTTTTGCAGACCTCTTCTGACAAGATCTTCTATCTGCATTGAAACTTTTTCTTTGATGGTTTATATTTGAAATTTCAAATATTTTTTACTTAGCTGACAGAGGGGTTTTTATGCTCACAAGATGGCTGCCGTGGAAATTTATTGTAAAGCGGGCTGCAAAACGTTTCGGAATTATTGATCCCATAGGTTTTGTCGCACGCATGCGGCGTTTTTCACAGCCCTCGGAGGTACAGGAGCCCATAGAGCTGCTGAGGGCCGGTATAATATTTCACGCCCGGGGCCTGATCAACACCAAGGCCATCCAGTACAACCTGGACTGGATATGGCCCTATTGGGTGCAGCGCCAGTTCAATCCCTCTGATTATTCATTTATTCCCCGGGGATTTGCCTTCAGCCATGTAAATCTTACGCATCGTAACTGGACCGCCGTGGGGTATCCGGATCTGCAGGTTTATCCGATAATGGATCCCCGCGGTCTTGTAACCCCCTTGTATGACGGATGGTCTGTTGACTGCTGGATTATAGATCCGGAGGGGCGGAGATTGATACCATCAATACTTGATGACAGCATGAGCCGGCAGTATGTTGAAACAGACTCCGGTATCAGAGTCACAAATCAATCGAAATCCAACGGATTCTTCTTGTCCACGACTCTGTCAATGGAGGTAGACAGCAGCTCCGGATTCGCGGTTGTTTCATCCACGGCCAAATCAGAGACCGGCGGCTGGCTGGTTGTCTCCCTGCGTCCTTATAACCCGGAAGGTGTTCAGTTTATAGAGTCAATAGAATTTCAGAACCAAATCCTGCCGTTCTGGCTGGTCAACAGGCATACAAGGCTATACATGGACAGGGAGCCGGAGAAAATTTTGTTCTCTGATTATTCAGAGGGCGATGTTATTAGTAAGTGGCAGATGCCGGAAAGCAGCAGGGCTGTAAAATGCAACTCGGGTATGGCAACATCGGCCGCCTTTTTTAAGTTGCCGGAAAACACGGAAAAAAGCATTCAGGTATCAGTGGACCTTAAACAGGACATGATTGCCGCAGGCAGGAAGCACAGAGCAGGCCGGGTGCGCACCTGGGAGGAAAGAGTCTTTGATACCGCAAGTTTGCGGGTGCCGGATGATAAATTTCAGTTTCTCTACGACACCGCAATACGCACACTGCTTCTGCTATCTGCACGCGATCCGGTTCCCGGGCCCTATACCTACCGCAGATTCTGGTTCAGGGACGCCTGCCTGATGCTAAATGCAATGATGGGGGCCAACTTGCTCGGCAGGAGCAGAAATTGCATAGACCGGTTTCCTCCAAGGCAAAGGATGAACGGCTATTTCCGTTCCCAGGAGGGCGAGTGGGATTCAAACGGCCAGGTGCTCTGGATTATGAACAGGTATCTGCATCTTACAGGATACCATCCTTCTGATGCATGGCTCGATTCAGTTTTTAAGGGTGCTGAATGGATTGAAAAAAAGCGTACGCGGGCAGGACCGGCCATCCGGCATGCGGGTCTTTTGCCGGCTGGCTTCAGCGCCGAGCATCTCGGCCCCAATGATTATTACTACTGGGACGATTTCTGGGGGCTTGCGGGTCTGGCTGCGGCTTGCGAATTGGCTCGCACCTATAAGTCCTCTTCGTTTGCAGAAAAGTTTGACAGTTATTACAGGGATTTTTCCAAATGCATATTCGGAAGCATTGGAGCCATACCGGAATGGAAGGCAAGAAGCGCGATCCCTGCTTCTCCCTATCGCCGCCTTGATGCCGGCGCGGTGGGATCACTTGTGGCGGACTATCCGCTTCAGATTACGCCCGCCGGTGATTCAAGGATCATGAATACGGTTGAATTTCTCATAAACAACTGTTTTTATGAAGGAGCTTTTTTTCAGGACATGATTCATTCCGGAATAAATGCGTACCTGACCCTTGATATCGCCCAAACGCTTCTGCGGGCAGGGGATAAGCGCTACAGGGATTTAATCCAAAAGGTTGCAGACCTTGCATCACCCACCGGCCAGTGGCCCGAGGCCATACATCCGCATACAGGGGGAGGCTGCATGGGCGACGGCCAGCACGGATGGGCTGCCGCTGAATGGGTGCTTATGATTAGAAGCCTTTTTATCAGGGAAGAGCAGGATGCTTTGTTCATAGGTTCCGGACTGTTTCCGGAATGGCTTTCAGGAGACCGAATTCTTGGTTTCGGGCCGACCCCCACATCGTATGGTCCGGTCTCAGTTGAAATCAAGCCTCACAACAACGGCCGGGTGGTTGAAGTAAGCGGTGAATGGCGGAAGAATTCTCCTGAAATACGGATTCGGCTTCCGGGGTTTGCGCCGGCAGATATTGATGCCGGTGAAAACCTTGCAAAGTTCAGCATAGAGTCGGAAAAAATGTGATATAAATCTAAACTGAATTCAGGATAAAGGAAGCTGTAAATGCCGAGAGATAAAAAACAACCAGGTTCCATTATATATGGGCCTGTACCGTCAAGACGCCTGGGACGTTCCCTGGGAGTGGATATCGTGCCCTACAAGACCTGCACCTATGATTGTATATACTGTCAGATCGGACGAACCCCGAAGACAACAACTGAGCGCAGGCCCTATATAGATCACACAGAAATACTTGCAGACCTTGAAGGCAGGCTTAAAGACGGAATTAAACCCGATTACATAACCATAGGCGGTTCCGGCGAGCCCTGCCTGAACAGCGATATCGGAAATATAATTGAAGGTGCTAAGAAACTGTCTGATATCGAAGTTGCGGTGCTTACAAACGGCTCTCTGCTCTGGTCTCCTGAAGTGCAGGAGGATCTTATGGAAGCAGACGTGGTCCTGCCGTCGCTTGACGCCTGTGATGAGGAAAGCTTCCGGAAAATAAACCGTCCGCATAAAGATATTTCCTTTGATAAAATGCTTGCCGGCATGGCGGATTTCCGGAAGGTCTATCCGGGCAGAATCTGGCTTGAGATTTTTATAGTGCAGGGGATAAACGATACAGAGGCGGCCATGGCAGCATTTGAACCCTGCGTGAAAGCGGTGGCCCCGGACAAAATTCATATTAATACCTCTGTGCGGCCTCCTGCAGAAGATTATGCAGAAGAGGTGTCCGCTCAAAGACTTGAGCATCTGGCTGCGGCACTCGGGCATGGAGCAGAGGTTGTTGCCGAATTTGAGGCAGAGGGCGATGGTGAAAACGGGAAAAATATGGACAGGGAAATCCTGGATATGCTGTCGCGGCGGCCCTGCACTGCATCTGATATCGCAGCAGGCCTTGGCCTGGCGCAAAAACATGTTAACGGCAGGATCGCCGAACTTTTGGAATCAGGGAAGCTTGAAACCCGGGAAAGCGGCGGACGTACCCATTACCTCAAAAAGGACTGAGCACTATTTGTAAATCTTTACGTCCACCTTCCGTCTGCCCCATTGAAGAGCTTTTGAGTGTGATCTGTAGAATACGTCCAGGCGATCCGGGCCTTTTATTGCAGACCCCCTGTCTTCTACCACCCCGTGCCCGTAGCCCGGTATATACATGCGTGTGCCGAATGGGTAATAGCGGGTGTCTGCTGCAATGGTTCCGTCCTGAGGCATAAACAGCCATGGAAAGAAAATTATCCGCACGGGTATCATCCAGGGGCGCACTATGCTGTCCACAGAGAGCAGCCCGGGTCTGGGCTCTCTGGGCTTGGTTCCGCTTGCGGTTTTTCCCGAATAGGGCTCTCCGGCATGAGGCCCTTCTGAAATATATTGGTTCCAGACGTCAAGCTTTAAGCATTTCCAGTTTCCCCTCTCCCATTTGCAGCATTGGCCGCATCCGCAATAGCTTGTAACTTCCATGGTTCGTAACTGGTGGCTTGAGCAGGCAGATATCATCATCAGCATAATAAGGCAGAGGAAAATCAGCGCCCCTCTGTTTTCTGCTTTGACTGCGATTTTTTTCATGCTCCTTTCCTGCTCCACATTCCGGGAATTTCAGCACCGCAGTACCTGCAAGCTCCTTCTGAGAGTCCCGGGGTGGAAATATCATATCCACGGCGTTTTATAAGCAGTTCGCCGCAGTCGTGGCACCAGGTATGATTTGCTTCATGGTCGGGGACGTTGCCTATATAGACATACCTTATTCCTTCCTCCATTGCTATGTCGTGCATCTTTTCCAGTATCGGCACAGGCGTGGGCGGCAGGCGGTCGAGCTTATATTGAGGGAAAAACCGTAGAAAATGGAGGGGGGGATCGACCCCGAGATTCTCTGTTATCCATTTGCACATGGACCGGATCATTTCGGGGTCATCCACGTAATCGGGAACTATAAGGGTCGTTATTTCCAGATGCACGTTTTGTTCCGCAAGGGTTTTAAGGGTTTGAAGCACAGGCTCCAGGGTGCCGCCGTTTAATTTCCGGTAGATTTCATCGTCAAAGGATTTGAGGTTTATGTTTGCCGCGTCGATTACTTCGCACATGGCAAGCAGCGGCTCCTGGTTGATATATCCGTAGGGTCGACGTGCACCGAGCATGGGTTGCCGTATGAAAGGGTATAAAGCTTTTCGTCAATATTTACCTTGGATCTGCATATGCTCCGGTCCCCGGGGGAAAGTACGCATTGGTTGGGGCAGATACCGCAGATTGTCTTACTGCCGCTTTTTTCATATGAAAAAGCCTCTTTTGAAAATTTCCAGGGCTCGTCAGGAGCCTTGCCCTTGAAGATGTGGACGCGTCCCACGGCCTTTGAACCGCGCTTTGAGGCTTGCACGGGGCGGAGAATTGAATTTCCGGGCCACGCAAGCCCCGCCCACAGACAAACTCCTCCGCACCCCAAAATGAATTTTCTTCTGGAAATGCTATTCATACCGTAGTGAAACAAATGTCAGGCTAATGGTTTTCATTGCGATAAGCGCTGCCGCGGTCCAGAAAAGGCCGGCATACGGCATCAGAATAACGCTTACCGCTAGGGTGCCTGCTGCGGCCCCTATAAGATCGGCTGAAAATGCCCTGACCGCCGAAGGATTTTCAGCCCCTCCAATATGGAGGGCAACCGGAAACTGGATTCCGCAGGCAACAGATATTATCGCCCCGAGCAGAAGAAATGCGGACTCCGGAATCAGGCTTCCGGCAAAATAGAGCACGGCGATAAATATTCCCATTGAAACAATCAGAACGCTGTCTGTCAACATAAACAGACTCCGGCCCGCTTTTTTCAGTCGTTCGCCTATAACGGCTCCGGGAAGAAGCCCGGCCAGAAATACCGTGACTATAAGTCCGATCTGGAAGTATATATATCCGAAAAAAATCTGAAAGGCAAATATTACCAGAACTTCGCTCCCCATGGTCATGGCGCCGATGGTAAGAAGAACAAATTCCTCGGATGTGCTTCGGATAAGATAAGCAAAAATTGCCAGGGCAAAAAGTCCCAGGAAAACCGCCGGGGTTGTTTGAAACTCTGAAAACCATTCAGAAAACATTATGCCGACCATCCCGGGGGAAAAATCGGTATTTGCATCTGCATCGGAAATAAGGGCGGATTCGAGTTCTGATATGCGTTCGGCAGTCATGCTGCCGTGATAATAGCCCTGGACGTAGCTTGTGCTGATGTTTTTTTCAGAAAGCAGCCCTGGTATATCAGGGTCCGGAGGGAAATCTGCACACAGAAAGTAAAGGCTCCGGCCCGGGAGCATGAGGATCTACGGGAAATGCTCTGATGCGGTATTATGGAGAATCGAGATCTTTTTGCGCCGGATGTCCGATATATAATTGCCAACAGCCCCGGAATGGAAACAAAAAACCCCGTCCTCAGAGAGGCGGGTTCGCACCAGTCTGAAAAATTCTTTTGTATAAAATCTGTTGATCTGGAAGGTTTCAGGTTCCGGGAGGTTCATGATTACCGCATCGTATTTCTCGGCTGTTCGGCTTAAATAAAGGCGGGCATCCTTGTGTATGACATTGATCCGGGGAACCTTTCTAAGC
>JBKHFD010000061.1:0-11550 GCA_046540355.1 Desulfobacterales bacterium | reverse complement strand
TAGTTATAAGTCTGATTTGGAAAAACTTCTTGTACCACCGAAGGGCGGGGGTTGCAAGCAGTGGTTTTCAGGCCCCTCAATTTAGGTAGGCGCATATTTTCATGCTGTTGAAAAATACGGATAAATGGTTCAAGATATGTAAAACAAACCATTAACATGTAACCTGACCGGAGAGGAGAATGATGTCATGACAGAACCGGCAGAAACACTCAAACACGGTGATGCGCTCCTGATTGTGGACGTGCAGAATGATTTCTGTCCCGGAGGCGCCCTTCCCATCGAAAAAGGCGACGAGGTGGTCCCGGTTTTAAACCGCTGGATAGCGGCTGCTGTGGAAAACGGGGTGCCTGTTTATGCCTCCAGGGACTGGCACCCGCTTGGGCACGTGAGTTTTCAGGACCGGGGCGGAAGCTGGCCGCCGCACTGCATCCAGGACACCCGGGGCGCGGAATTCAGAAAGGATCTTGAGCTTCCGGAAAATACGGTGGTGGTGACCAAGGGCGTAAGGTTTGACCAGGATCAGAATTCAGCCTTTGACCAGACAGGCCTTGCAGAAGAATTCAGGCGTTCCGGGATACAGAGGGTATTTGTCGGAGGCCTGGCCCTGGATGTATGCGTGCAGGCAAGTGTCATGGACGCACTTGACGAAGGGTTTGAGGCTGTTCTTATACTTCCGGCAACCAGGGCCGTGACTGAAGAAGGGGGCAGGAAAGCGGTGGAGAAGATGGGCGAAGCCGGCGCAGTGGTCCTGGAAGATTGATTTTTTAAGGCAGTCACTTTCCGAACATGTGATGGAGCAGCGGCCCGTGGCCGCCTCCGATTTTGCGCTCTGCTGAAATTTCTATTAACGAGGCTGTAAAGTCCACGGCTTCTGAAAAGGCCTGCCCGGGAGCCCTGCCCAGGGCCAAAAAGGCTGCCAGGGCCGAGGAAAAGGTGCATCCGGTTCCGTGGGTATTGTCGGTGTTGACATACCTGTGAGCCTCGGAAACCGAAGTTATATTTCCCTCGTGACGGTATACAAGGGTATCTGTAATTTTGTCGGAATCATTGGGCCAGTGCCCGCCCTTTATTACTATCCCGGTGAGGTTTTCAAATCTTTCAAGAAGCTGTCTTCCGGCGGTTTCAGCATCCGGCGGGGCGGCTCCGCAGATTATTTCAAGTTCCGCCATGTTCGGGGTGATATAGTCGGAAACCGGCAGTATTTGTGTGAAAAGAGCCTCTGTCGCAGCGTCGTCTATCAGCCTGTGCCCGCTGGTTGAAACCATTACAGGATCGCATACAACGGGATAGCCTGACAGGCGGCCCGCGATTTTTTCGCATATCTCCCTGTTGGGAAGCATTCCTAATTTTATCGCGTTTACGGGTATATCCGATAATACGCTTTCAAGCTGCTGGTCCACGAAATCGGCGTCAATCGACATGGCGCCCTGGACCCCGAGGGTGTTCTGGGCTGTCAGTGCCGTTATTACCGCCGCGCCGTATACCCCGGTTGCCATGAATGTTTTTAAGTCAGCCTGTATGCCCGCGCCCCCTGAAGGATCTGAGCCGGCAATGGAAAGAACCACGGGGATTTTTCGTTTGTACGGAGTCATGATTTTTCTCCCGGATAGACTTATTCCCGGCTTCCATTTCGCAGTTCCGGGTTTTTGCGTATCAGTTCCCTGCACAACGCTATGAAATCAAAATCAGCCTTATACCAGTTTTTTAAGTTTTCAACAGCGGTGTCTGCTGTAAAATCCGCTTATAAACCTGCTTACGGGGTCTCTTACTACAAAGATGACCATGTTTCCTTTGGGGATGTCGCTTAGCTTTACCCCATGCTTATGCAGGTGGACTGCATAACGGTTGTCAGGCGGATATTGCTTTAGAGTGTGCTTGACGGCTGATCCGCCGGTTTTGCCGATGTGGAGGAGATGGACCGGTTTTTTGCCTTGTATCCTTTGGATAATACAGGCGGGCATCATTTTTGTTTTCCGGCTGACAAGGCGCATGCCGCATCCCCCTGAGCTGTATCAGTGTATCTTTAATTCCGGATCCGGTTAGTGATGTTATCCGCAAACAGGATTTTTTTCAAGTTTCTCATGCATAAGTCCAACCCTGAGGAGTTGTTCCGGCAAAAATTTACAAAGTGCTGTGGTCAAAAAAAACCCGCAGGAGGCAGAAAAACCGCCTGCGGGTAAATTGTGTCATCAGGGTATAAATACCTGAAAGAATTCTGGTTTAGCTGTTTAGAATTTTTTTGGCAGTCTCATCGTTTGCGTCGCACACAAAAGGAATTCCGGTGATTTCGGCTGTCTCGCGGTTGCCGGAAAACAGGTCTGAACGATGTATTTCGGGCACCGAGAATTTGCGGGCGCCTGCCATAAGCTGCTGGAGTCCGCAGGAGAGCTTGTCGGAAAGGGTCCATAACGCAATGGCCCCGTAGGGAATGTTTTTCATCTCGTCCTTTCCCACCTTTGCCTCAACGTCGTAGTAACCGGCAAAGATTTCCTCAGCGGTGCCGCCCAGGCTTGAGACCGTCTTCGGCAGCTTGTCCCAGTGGCCGCTGAGCTTTTCCCTGCGGTCCGGATTGACCGCTCCCTCTATGTTGGCGCCCAAAAAGCCTGGGATCATTATTGCCCGGCCCATGCAGATCAGCTTGGTGTAGGGCGAGCCGAGGGCCATGCCCTTGAAAATGTGGTCTTCCAGAGCGAATCCGCCGGCAAAAGAAAGATCAACGACTTCTTCACCATTTGCGGCAAGCATGGAGGCGTATTCGTATGCCTTGGAATGCAGGTGCAGGGAGGGCACACCCCAGCTCTGCATCATGTTCCAAGGACTCATGCCGGTTCCCCCGCCGGAGCCGTCTATGGTAAGAAGATCCAGTTTTGCGTCCGTGGCGAACTTGATGGCCATGGCCAGCTCCTCCATTCCATAGGAGCCGGTTTTGAGCGAAATTCTCTTGAATCCCAGACTGCGCAGATAATCCACGCTTTTCATAAACTCTTCGCGCACCTGGTCGACCCGCCCCAGGTTGGTTGCGCCCAGCCGGCTGTGGCGGGCAAAGGAGGTAATGGAGCCGTGTTTAAACGCTTCCTGCACCGAGTGCTTCTCCGGGTCCGGATCGACCACGTAGCCTCGATTTTTCAGAAAGATGGCGTAATCAAGGCTTGTGACCTGGATTTCGCCGCCTATGTCCTTTGCCCCCTGGCCCCACTTGAGCTCCAGGATGCATTTGTTTCCGTATTTTTCCGCGATATATTCGGCAACCCCGTTTCTGGTGTCCTCTACATTCATCTGTACGATAATTGCGCCGTAGCCGTCATTATAGCGCATGTAGCTTTCAATTCTCCGGTCGAGCTCGGGGGCTTTTGTTATACGGCCGTTTGCCATTTCCGATTCCCGGTCCACGCCTACCACGTTTTCTCCGACCACCACGGGAATGCCCACCAGGGATGCGCCGATTGCAAACGAATCCCAGTACTTGGCGGCCACAAAGGTGGAGCCGAGAGCGCCGGTCATAAGAGGAATCCGGGCCTTTGTCTTTATTTCACGCCCGAATTCGGTCTCCAGGCTGACATTCGGAAAAATGCAGTCATCCGGGTCGTTGGACAGGCCCTGCGGCATGCCTTGCGATCCGTAGGCATAGCCCTGGATGCGCAGGGAGTTATAGGATGCTCCTACATGGGTTGTGTTGTTTGCCCCTGCCGTTACTATGCCGAAGCTTCTGGGATAAAGAAGTTTTCGTCCCACAAGGCTTGACATGAAGGTTTCGCACTTGCCCTGGCAGTCGGCCCTGCAAAGGGTGCACAAACTCGATTCGGCCGGGTTGCCGCGGTTGGTGGTGCCCAGGACGTCATTGTTTTTTGAAAAGCGCATTTCAGACATAGCAGCCTCCTTGATCCGTAAAATATAATTTTAAATATATTTCATTATTTCAGTAGGTTAAAAACTTGGTGGGCGCAATAAAAAAAGGCGCCTCCACATCCATGTATGAAGACGCCTTTGTCTTGAAAAATTATAAGTACACCTCACACGCCATTGTGCAGGTTAATTTATACTAAATAGTAGGTTATAAAAGGCCTGTCAAGATTTTTGTGAAATGAGTAAGCTGCTGTCAGTAAAGTTCTTCTGAGAGCAGGATGGCTTCTGCAACGCTGCGCATGGATTTTCTCGAATCCATGCTCTTTTTCTGGATGCGGCGGTAGGCCTCGTCTGCTTCAAGGTTTCCCCGGTTCATAAGGACTTCTTTTGCCCGTTCCACCATTTTCCTGGTTTCAAGCTCCTCCTGGATGACCCGGGTCTTGATAATGAGCTCGGAGTTAAATATGGCAACCGCTGCCTGGTTTGCCACGGTGGTTATCAGGTTTACTTCGGTGTCAGTAAAATCGTGGGGTTCGGAGGTAAAGCAGTTTAGTACGCCTATGACCCTTTCGTCGCGAAGCAGAAGAGGAACGCTGGCAAGGGATTTTAATCCAAGGGTCCGGGCCATTTCCTTTTCCTTAAATTTAGGTTCCGCCAGCACATCTTTTATGATCAGCGGCTGCTTGACTGAGGCCACGTACCCCACAACCCCTTCGTTTATTCTTAAAACCCGATCCTTGACATATGCCGGTTCAATGGTTTGGGTAGCCTTTAAGCGAAGAAGCGTCTGCTTCTCGCTTTCTTCGAGCAGCCAAAGAGAACAGATCTCCACACCGGTCACCTTTGCGGTGACCATTACTATAAGTCTGAGAATATCATCCAGGTAAAGATCAGAGTTGATCGCCCCGCTGATATCCTTTAAAGCCTCTATGTATTTATCCGTACTTATCGTGCCTTTCTTGTCCATGGGTTTTATATAATATATTTATGATGAAGTTTTCAACCGGGTTTTGTACCCGGCTCGAGGTTGCAGGGTTAAAGATGCTTTACGTGTTCGTAGATGGCTTGGTGGGTGCAGACTTCGTAATATTTTCTTTCGGTAAACCTGGTGACCTGAAAGTCCACGGGTGATACCTCGGGAATTTGCGCCTCACGAATTACAAGCCGCTGAAAATTGCCGGCTGCTGTTGGAAATTTTCCCGTATATCCTGTAAAATTTTTTACTCCCAGCGAAGGTACGGGGCCTCTAAATTTTTTCATGTGAATTTCCCGGCAAAGCTTGGCAAAGGCTTTTGGCGCCAGTTCTATGCCCATGACATTGTAGCGCAGAACAGGGTTGTCTATAGTCAGCTTTGCCTCTCCCATTGCTGAAGTATCGAGTTTGTAGAGATGTACCTTAAACGGCCGGCGGTCGTTTTTTATGCGCCTGCGAAGAGCCCTGTCGCACTTTGAGAGTCTGTCTGCCTCATTTATTGAATGCGATATCATGATACGGGATTCATTGTCGTAAAAAAACGTTGGAGCCCCTTTGGAAAAGCTGACTCCTATGCCTACATCCAGGCTTGGGAGCCCTTTTTTAATATTTCTCTGATTGTATCTTTTTACACCAGTGATCATCTGGAGGCAAAGCCCGCAAGCCCTCGCCACCCCGTACCATTTCTCGGGTTCGCCCTGGTGCTCAAAGATTGAGAGAATAACGGCATCTCCCTCGATAAATATTTTTTGGGCACCGTAGCGTGGCAGCAGCCTGTTTATTGGGTCAAAGAAATTTAAGGCGAAATTGGATGCCGGGTTAAGCCCTCTTGCCTTCATCCGGTCTATGATTTCCGTGGATCCCCGGACATCGGCCTTTATTACCGCATGATTTATTACAGCCTTTCTGCCGGCTGTCTGTTCTCTGTCGCACATGAATTCATACAGCGTGTTGTTTTCCCGGGAAAGTTTTATTGTCTTTTCATATTCTGCCAGGTTAATGCAGTCCGATGTCTCATTAAACAAATAGTAGTTGCCCAGATCCCTGTGATAGGCTGCAAAATCACTGAGAAATCTTATGAGCAGGATTTTTTTCTGCCGCCCGGAGACCCTTGTAAGCCGCCTGGTTTTTTTCAAGCGCAGCACAGAGATTTTTTTGCCGGTGTATTTTCTATACCTTTTAATTTTCCGTATGATGTTTTTCCTTGCCTTGGGCGCTACAACGAACTGGAGCAGCTCCTGGGGCGAAAGCGGGGGGCAGTAATTCTGGATCACGGCGGGGACCCGGTAGGCTGCTACAATGCATTTTAAAAGATTTTCCCGCCGCATTTGGCGGTAGACCCGCATAAGCATTTTTTTCTGGAGCCGTGCCCTGGCCCGGAGTTTTAGAACTCTTTCTTTGTCTGTCTTCCTGTTTTGTTTTTCCTTTTGCAGCATGCGCTGTGTTTCAAAAAAATTAAAAAGCCGCTCCATGTTTTCCAGGTTTTTTATGATTCGGTCCGCTCCGGTGCGGGAGCCTGAGAAAAGTTCTCTGAATATTTCCATCAGTGTATTGTAATTTAAAGGGTCTTCCAGGCGGTAGCCTAAAAGCACGTAGCGTGTCATCATGAAGAAGTCATCAGGCCGCGAGCTTGCATGCAGCAGCGGATTGGAAAACAGTTCATCCGCCAGCAGGGAATCCTGCCCAAAATTAAGGGAGCGCAGATCGTTTAATGACCTGCGTTCGGCCAGAAAATAATCGAAAAGTTCTGCCCCCGCATTCTGGATAATACGGCTTCTTTTCTGAATAATGTTAAAGACCTCTTCGCGCAGCTGCAGGTGGGTCTCAGCTCTGCGATCAACTTCGTGCTTGCGTATAACGCTTTTGAAATGGCTTATTGCGATTTCATACTGTTTGCCGATCTCGGCGATCAGTTTTTTTACAAGCGCGGCCTGGGCAAGATAGTCTATCTGAACTTCTGAGCGGGCCTTGGCCTGGTTTATTGCATCGGTCATAACTTCTGCGCATGCGGCCTTAAAGAGATCGGTCTCCTGGAACCAGTTTATTTTGTGCCTTGTCTGCAGGGGTTCCGATGTGCCTGCGTGTTTTAAAATAAGCTGGAAGATAAACTCGGAAGCGATTGCCACGAATCCGGGGCTGATGTATACATCGTAGCTGAGGTTGTCTACGCCCAGAAAGAGCCTGTTAAGAGGTATATCCGCGCTGTAGGCAACAAGCGCAATATCCTCCGGCAGAGGCAAAGGAGTTGTTCTGGCCTTTTTTTTCATTTAATAACGGATGCCCGGCTGCGCTTTTTTCAGTAGGAATGATCCTTGTCCGGGAACTTGCCGCTTTGGACATCGACTGTGTAAGTACGAAGCGCCTCAACAGCGTTTTGCCTTAATTCGGCATATTTTTTTACGAATTTCGGGATATGTCCGCCGCTGATCCCCAGCATGTCGTGGATTACAAGTATCTGCCCGTCGCATGCCGCACCCGCTCCTATTCCTATGGTGGGAATTGCAAGGCTGCGGGTTATTTCTTCTGAAATATCACCAGGTATTCCTTCCAGCACTACTGAAAAGGAGCCTGCTTCTTCAACCTTGCGGGCATCCTCCAAAAGCCTTTCGCGGTCCCGCTGAACCCTGTATCCGCCCATTTGGTGTACGGACTGCGGAGTGAGTCCTATATGGGCCATCACCGGAATACCAATCTCCGTCATGGCCCGGATGGTGTCACAGACCGCGGCTCCCCCTTCGAGCTTGACCCCGGAGGCACCCGATTCCTTTAAGAAACGTCCGGCATTGGCAAGGGCTTCGGAAAGCGAGGTCTGATAGGACATAAAGGGCATGTCTCCGATAACCATGGCAGTGCCGGCGGCTCTGGCGACTATACGGGTGTGATATATCATCTGGTCCATGGTTACGCCCAGGGTGTTTGTTTCGCCCTGAACCGCCATACCAAGGGAATCTCCCACCAGCAGAAGATGGATTCCTGCTTCATCTGCCATTCGGGCAAACGGAAAGTCGTATGCAGTGAGAGCAACTATTTTCTCCCCGTTTTTTTTCATGTCACGTAGTTTTTTGCTTGTAACTGCGGCAGCCATGATATCTCTCCTTTTTAAGGGTTTTCAGGACGGGGGTCCGGGAATTTTACAGATCAGATGGTTTATATTATTATATTATTACAATAAGTTTTATATATCATTTGTGGCCGATGTCAAGATGAACATGGAATGAATATATATTTATTGACAACATTCGTGAATTTTCCATATAAATATCAGATTATACTCAGGCCGGCAACGTGGTGTAATTTTATCAGCCGGCGCACTTTCTATAATAATTACAATAAAGGGCTGCAGCAAACCGGTATTTCAGGGATATTGCTTGCGGGCGGCCCGGGCATTGATGGGGCATGATACAGCTTGTAAGGGGATTCAGAGATATTCTGCCGCCTGAGACTTCCGTGTGGCGGCATGTTGAAGATACGGCAAAGGAGCATTTCGAAAAATTCGGCTTCAGGGAGATGAGGCCGCCTGTGCTGGAGCAGACCGCTCTTTTCCAGCGCAGCATCGGGGAGCATACTGATATTGTTGAAAAAGAGATGTACACGTTCGCCGGAAGCAGGGACATGATGCTTACGCTCCGGCCGGAGGCCACCGCCTCGGTGGTACGTGCATACATTCAGCACAAGCTGTTTGCAGCAGATCCGGTGTGCAAGTTTTACACCATAGGACCCATGTTCAGAAAGGAAAGGCCCCAGAAGGGCCGCTACCGTCAGTTTCACCAGATAAACGCGGAAGTTTTCGGTGTCGATCACCCGTATATTGACGCTCAGCTCATATTCATGCTGTTTACGTATTTTTCAAAGCTTTCGGTCACAGGGCTCAGTGTTCATTTAAATTCCCTGGGCTGCCCGGAATGCAGACCGGCTTTCAGGCAGAAGCTTTCGGACATGCTTTCTGAGAGAACAGGCAGTCTTTGCGAGGACTGTGTAAGGCGTCTGGAAAAAAATCCGCTGCGGGTGCTGGACTGCAAAAAAGATCCCTGCAGAAATGCGGTTGCTGATTCCCCGTCCATGCTTGATTTTTTGTGCAGTGATTGCAGCAGCCATTTCAGGTCGGTGCAGTCTGCCCTTGATGCAATGGATATCCCTTATGAGATTGATCCGCGCCTGGTAAGGGGTCTGGATTATTACACGCGCACGGCCTTTGAAATCCAGACCGAGGAACTCGGGGCCCAGAACGCGGTTGCAGGCGGGGGGAGATATGATAATCTTGTGGAAATGCTGGGCGGCCCCAGTCAGCCGGCAATAGGGTTTGCAATAGGTGCGGACCGTCTGGTGGAACTTGTGGAGACAAAGATTTCCGCCTCTGATCCGGGACCTTCTGTTTTTCTGGCCCCCATGGGAGAGCAGGCCATGGAACTGGTTGTAAAATGGGCGAGCCTCCTGTCGAATTCGGGAGTGAGAACCGAGGCGGATTTTTCAGACAGAAGTCTTAAGGCTCTTATGCGCCGTGCAGACCGGATGGGCGCGGAAAACGTTATCATCGTGGGGGATCGCGAAATTGAGCAGAACGAGGTGGTATTGCGCAATATGAAAACACGGGACCAAAAGAGCCTGCCTATGGATCGCCTGATCGAAGCGGTTCTGGAGCAGCTCGGTTGATTTGTCCCTTCAGGGAAAAGGAGTTTTACAGTTGACCGATAAACTGGGAAGAATGAGGAGAAGCCATCACTGCAATGAACTGGGTGTTGCAGATGAGGGGGATGAAGTTGTTTTGATGGGCTGGGCCCAGAGACGAAGAGACCATGGCGGCGTTATATTTATTGATCTTCGCGACAGGCAGGGTATAACCCAGGTGGTGTTTAATCCAGAGCACAATGCCGGGGTGCATGCAAAGGCCCATGCAATAAGAAATGAATATGTTCTGGCCGTAAGGGGCGTGGTGGAAAAAAGGCCCGGGGGTATGGAAAATCCCGCGCTTGCGACCGGCGGAATTGAGGTGATGGTCTCTGAGTTAAAGATATTAAACAGGGCGGAAACTCCGCCTTTTATGATAGAAGATGACATAGAGGTAAACGAAAACACCAGATTGCAGCACCGGCACATAGATCTTCGCCGGTCATCTCTTCAGCGAAACATCATGATGCGAAGCAGGGCTGCTGCCGCAGCACGCAGGTATCTTGACGAACAAGGTTTCCTCGACATAGAGACTCCGTTTTTAACCCGAAGCACGCCCGAGGGCGCCAGGGATTTTCTGGTGCCGAGCCGGCTTGCCCCGGGATCGTTTTATGCGCTTCCCCAGTCTCCCCAGCTTTTCAAGCAGCTGCTCATGATATCCGGGTTTGAAAAATACTACCAGATAGTTCGCTGCTTTAGAGACGAGGACCTGCGGGCGGACCGCCAGCCCGAGTTTACCCAGATAGACATGGAGATGTCGTTTGCGGGCGAGGAAGATGTCATGGCGGTCTCGGAAGGTCTGATCGGCGAGATTTTCACGGCCGTGCTCGGAGTGGACGTCAAAATTCCCTTTGACCGGATGACCTATCACGAGGCCCTGGACCGATACGGCCTGGACAGACCTGATACCCGCTTTGGGCTTGAGCTTTGCGATATTTCGGATATTGTTGCGGATTCAGGTTTTAAGGTGTTTGCAGATGCGGTCAAAAAAGGAGGAATTGTAAAGGCCCTTAATGCGAAAGGGTGTGCGGGATTTACCCGCAAGGAAATAGATGATTTTACGGATTTTGTCGGGGTCTACAGGGCAAAGGGCCTTGCCTGGATACGGGTAAAGGAGGAGGAATGGCAATCTCCGATTACCAAGTTTTTTTCCGAAGAGGAAAAACAGAAAATGGCGGAACGCCTGGACATGAAGCCAGGTGATCTTGTTTTTTTCGGAGCAGACCAGTCCTCCATAGTAAATGAAGCATTGGGGCATTTGCGGATCGAGCTGGGAAAAAAGCTGGGGTTTATAGATGACAGCATATATCGCTTTGTGTGGATCACTGATTTTCCTATGCTGGAATACGATGAAACAGAGAAGCGTTATCAGGCCCTTCATCATCCGTTTACCTCTCCGGCCGAGGAGGATATGGAGAAACTGGAGACAGATCCCCTGTCCGTGCGTTCCAGGGCATATGACCTTGTTTTAAACGGCACTGAAATAGGCGGCGGCAGCATACGCATTCATCAAAAGGATCTTCAGGTAAAGGTGCTGGAGGCCCTGGGCATGTCCAGGGATGAATACGAGGAAAAATTCGGTTTTCTGCTTTCCGCCCTTGAGTCAGGAGCCCCTCCCCACGGGGGCATAGCATTCGGATTTGACAGGCTGATGGCGATCTTGTGCGGCAGCGGTTCCATAAGAGAGGTGATCGCCTTCCCCAAAACCCAGAAGGGCGCCTGCCTGATGACGGCTGCGCCGGCCCCTGCGGCAAAGACTCAGCTCGACGAACTCGGTTTGAAGGCAGGCCCGGTAAAATAGGCGGTTTGTTCGTATTGACAAAATTTCTTGACATTTTTATTGTCAGCATATAAATAATCAACTCTGTTGTTCCCCAGTAGCTCAGTCGGCAGAGCAGGTGGCTGTTAACCACCGCGTCCGTGGTTCGAGTCCGCGCTGGGGAGCCAAACAATAATCCGGCATTGTCCGGTGATATATTAAAACCCCGGAGAGCAAAGAGCTTTCCGGGGTTTTTTTGTTTCTTATTGTCCAGTAAAATCCAGTTGCATCTGATGGTATTATTAGTGGT
>JBKHFD010000060.1:0-12238 GCA_046540355.1 Desulfobacterales bacterium | reverse complement strand
CCCGGCAAGCCGATAGAGGAGTTGGAGCGGGAATACGGTGTTTCAGGCTCCATAAAGCTTGCCTCCAATGAAAACCCCCTGGGGCCGTCGCCAAAAGCGTTGGCTGCAATGTCGGACGCCATGGCAAACCTGCACCGCTATCCAGACGGAAGCGGGCATTACCTGATGGAAAAGCTGGCTGAAAAGCTCGGGGCAAAACAGGCCAACATAGTTCTGGGAAACGGTTCTGACGACATAATAGGAATGCTGGCAAGAGCCCTTCTCCGGGCCGGAGATGAGGCCATAATGACAGCCCCCTCCTTTCTAATGTATGAAATCATGGTGCGCTCTTCGGGAGCGGAGCCTGTTTTTGTCCCGTTAAAATCTCTGTTTGCCGATCTTGACGCCATGGCAGGTAACATAACGGATAAAACAAGAATCATTTTTTTAAACAATCCGGTCAATCCCACGGGCACAATAATTACAAAGGACGATTTTACAGCTTTCATGCAAAAGGTGCCTGATCATGTGGCAGTGGTCATAGATGAGGCCTACATAGAGTTTGCATCAGATCCGGACTGCCTTGACGGCCTGGCTTATGCCCTGGGCGAAAGCCCGGTGGTTGTGCTGCGCACCTTTTCCAAGGTCTACGGACTTGCGGGGGTACGCATCGGTTACGGAATAATGCCAGAAGAACTGGCAGGAATCCTTCACAGGGTGCGCCAGCCCTTCAACGCCAATGCACTGGCCCAGGCCGGAGCCCTGGCGGCCCTGGATGACACGGAATTTTTGGAAAAAACCGTATCTTTGGTCAGAAGTGAGCTTGATTTCCTGTATGCAGGCCTGGAACGTGTGGGGGTAAACTATTTTCCCTCTGAGGCCAATTTTTTTCTAATTGACGTGGGCTGTGATGCAGAGGTTTTTTTTGAAGAAATGCTTCGCAGAGGCGTAATTGTTCGATCCATGGCTTCATACGGGTACCCCGAGTATATCCGGATCAACGCCGGGACCCGTGAGGAAAACCGGCGGTTCCTGGAAGCTTTTGAAAGCGTGTTAAACCTGATGAGGGACAAGTCATGAAGCATCTTTTAATTGTAATAGACGGCCCTGCAGGGGCGGGCAAGACAACGGTCAGCCGGGAGCTTGCAGAGCGTCTTGATTATACCTATGTGGACACCGGGGCTCTTTACAGGGGGGTGGCCTGGGAAATTCAAAAAAATGGCATAGATCCGGGGGATCATGAAGCCATTGATCGGCTGCTGGCTGATTTGGACCTGCGCTTTGAGCGAACTGCTGAAGGCACGAGGCTGTTTTCCGCCGGAATCGATATTACAGATTATATACGCACTCCGCAGATAACCATGCTAGCCTCGGCCGCTTCGGCAAAACCCGCGGTTCGCCGGGCCCTGCTGAATGTACAGCGCGGGCTGGGAAAACGGAAAGCCGCAGTGTTTGAAGGCAGAGATATGGGAACTGTGGTGTTTCCGGACGCGGACGTAAAGTTTTTTCTCACCGCCGATCTCAAGGTGCGGGCAAGGCGCAGGTTTGAGGAGTTGAAACAGACAAATCCCCAGAGCCTCGAGCAGGTGGAACAACAGATGCGCCGGCGGGATGAAAACGATTCAAGCCGCAAAACCGCGCCCCTTAAACCCGCGGGTGACGCTGTAATGGTTGATTCAACGGATAAATCCGTGGATGAGGTTGTAAGCGAGATGCTCGGCAGCGTTGAAGCCGCAGCAGATTCCGACGGTATAAATTAATTATTGTATTTTATTTTATCCTCTGTTAATGAAACGCACTTATACTACCTGTTTATACAGGAGTATCATAAAAAGGCCAAAGGGGGTATTGTCGTAAATGGAAAATTTTCAGGAAAACACAGAAAACACGGATTTAACGGAAATGGAAAGCACGGCCGGCATGGAGGAGGATTCCGAAATGGACGGAGCCGGGGCGGAGGAGGCCGGCGAGCAGTCAATGGAATCCTTGCTGGAGATGTATGAGGAAAGCATCGGACGCTTTGAAGAAGGCGAGGTTGTAAACGGCCGTATCATCTCCGTGGACAAGGACCATGTGCTGGTGGATGTTGGATACAAGTCAGAGGGGCTGATTCCCATCCATGAGTTCAAGGACGGCGACGGAAACGTCAACGCCGCTGTTAATGATGACGTAGAGGTCATGATCGAGTGGTGGGACGAGGAGGAAGAACGCGTTGTCCTGTCCAAGGAAAAGGCCGCCAAGGTGAAGGTGTGGGATGCCATAAAAGATGTCTACGAGGCCGAAGGCAACATCGAGGGTGTGATCACCAACCGGGTAAAAGGCGGCTTTTCAGTTGATATAGGGGTTCAGGCCTTTCTGCCCGGATCCCAGGCCGACTTGCGTCCTATACGCAATCTGGACGAGATGGTCGGCCAGACATTTGAGTTCAAAGTGTTAAAGTTCAACCGTAAGCGCAACAATATTGTGCTCTCCCGGCGGGTGCTTCTTGAGGCCGAGCGTGAAAGCCAGAGGGCAGAAACCCTGGCCGCCATAGAGGAAGGCAAAGTCATGGAGGGCATGGTCAAAAATATTACCGAGTACGGGGTATTCGTGGATATGGGCGGAGTCGACGGACTTCTTCATATAACCGATATTTCCTGGGGACGGGTCAAACACCCCTCGCAGCTTTTTGCCATAGGCGACCCCATAAGGGTTATGATTCTGTCCTTTGACCGGGAAAACGAGCGGGTATCTCTGGGAATGAAGCAGCTGGTGCCGGATCCCTGGACGTTTGCCGAAGAAAAATATCCGGTGGGCACCCAGATCAAGGGCCGCGTTGTCAGCCTTACCGATTACGGCGCATTTGTCGAGGTTGAAGAAGGCATTGAAGGCCTGATCCACGTCTCCGAGATGTCATGGACCAGAAAGATCCGCCATCCTTCCAGAGTGGTCTCGGTGGGCGATGAGGTCGATGCGGTGGTCCTTGATATCAAGCCTGAAAGCCGCAGGATTTCTCTCGGGATGAAGCAGACCATGCCCAATCCCTGGGATGTGATAAGCGAAAAATTCCCCGTGGGATCTGTCATAGAAGGCAAAATTAAAAATATCACAGAGTTTGGGATCTTTATCGGCATAGACGACGACATTGACGGGCTGGTCCATATTTCGGATATTTCCTGGACCAGGCGTATCAAGCACCCCTCGGAGCTTTACAAGAAGGGGGATACGGTTCAGGCAAAAGTTCTCGATATTGACAAGAGCAATGAGCGTTTTTCCCTGGGCATCAAGCAGCTCCATGATGATCCCTGGAAGACAGTGGGCGAGCGATACCCCGTTGGCACCGATATTAACGGTATGGTGACAAACGTAACCGATTTCGGAGTTTTTGTGGAGCTCGAAGAGGGCATAGAAGGGCTGGTCCATGTATCTGAGATCAGCAAAGAAAAGATAAAGACTCCGGTCGGGATGTATAACATGGGCGATCAGATCACCGCCCGGATAATAAATATCAACACCGAAGAGCGCAGGATAGGCCTGTCAACAAAGCGGCTCGAAGTAGATGATGAACAGGAACTGCTCCACGATTATGTCAATAATTCAAAGGCCGCACCTTCAAGTTTTGGAGAGCTGTTAAAGGAGAATCTGCGTGAGAAATTAGACGGGGAGACCCAGGATGCCTGGGAAAAATCCCCTGAAGCCGAGCCGGCAGCGGTTGAAGCCAAAGGAAATGCAGTCGAGGCCGAAGCAGCCCCCCGGGAGCAGGGCGGGCAGCAGGAACAGGCCGAAGACGCAGGTGAAGAGGAAGATCGTCAGTAAATTCCAATCTCTAAAATTTGACCGGCGGTATGATCGTAAACCAGATATTGCGGGCAGGCATGCAGGATTAGCGTGCCTGCCCCCATGTTTCCGATCCGCCGGTTTTTTGTTTAATTTTTATAAAGGGGCCTGAGCCATGTTTTCCCGAAGACATCCGTATCTGTTTTTCCTGATAATGATTACCGGCATCATAGCCGGAACCATGGTCGTCCTGTCGGTTATCTCGTTTTTTACAGGTGACAGGAAAGATTCCATGTTCGGAGAAAAAGTCGGGGTCATAGAGGTAAACGGCGCCGTACTCGATCCGGCGCCGGTTCTCGACAGTCTGCAGCGTTTCCGGAGGGCCGGAGGCATAAAAGCCATTGTTGTTCGCATTGATTCCCCCGGAGGGGCAGTGGGGCCTTCCCAGGAAATCTACAGGGAGATACGCAAGACCGCGGAAAATAAGCCGGTTATTGCATCCATGGGAACTGTTGCCGCCTCGGGAGGATATTATATAGCCTCTGCTGCAGACGGGATAATGGCAAATCCCGGCACCATAACCGGCAGTATAGGGGTGCTTGTGGAATATGCCAATTTCCGGGAGCTCCTTGAAAAAATCGGAATCTATCCGGTGGTTATAACCAGCGGAAAATACAAGGACATGGGCTCGCCACTGCGGGATATGGGTCAGGAGGAAAAGGCGCTTCTCCAGGAATTTGTCGACGGCGTCCATCGCCAGTTTGTTGAAGACGTGGCAAGGGGCCGGAAAATGGATACTGAAAAGGTTGAAGAAATTGCCGACGGCAGGATAATTACAGGCAAAGGCGCCCACGAGCTGGACCTGGTGGACCGGATGGGAAATATGGCCGACGCTGTTGACTGGGCTGCGGAAAAAGGCGGTATAGCAGGAAGGGCCGAGACCGTTCATCTTCCTGAAGAAGAAACTTCACTTGTAAAATACCTGCTTGATATGACGGCTGCCCGCATAAAGCAGTGGTTTGCCGAAACAGAGAACAGCGGGCTTTCAGGCGGTTACATGTATTCTCCCGGCATGAAGCAGCCGTAAAGGTGTATTAAGCCGGATTAAAGGATTATACAATGTCCAGGTCGCCAAGACCTTCTCTCAGCACTTCCGGCTCGTCGCCTATAAGGGATATTACGCTGGACGGTTCACCCGGCACAGGTCCTCCGTCGATGACAAGATCAAGGCTGTTTTTGAAATGTTCTTCTATAAATGACGGGTCGTGGAATATTTTCCCCTCGGGTGTGGCAGCGGTTGTCGAGATAATGGGGTGGCCCAGGTTTTTGACCAGCTCGATGCAGATGTTATGATCCGGCACTCTGATGCCCACGGTCTTTCTTCTTGCAAGCATTATTCTGGGCACCTGGCGGGAGCCTTCCAATATAAACGTATACGGGCCCGGCAGCAGGCGCTTCATGGTCTTGTAGGCATAGTTGGTGACCTTGGCATAATCGCTGATGTTTTTCAAATCAGAGCATATAAAGGTGAAAGGCTCGCGGCGGTCGCGTTTTTTAAGCCTGTATATTTTTTCAATGGCTTTTTTG
The DNA here is from genome assembly GCA_046540355.1 of Desulfobacterales bacterium. Classification (GTDB taxonomy): domain Bacteria; phylum Desulfobacterota; class Desulfobacteria; order Desulfobacterales; family Desulfosalsimonadaceae; genus Desulfosalsimonas. The sequence continues at coordinate 6,916 of JBKHFD010000060.1, read as the reverse complement.
TTCATAAGATCGCATCCTATGCCGTAATAGGTGTCGGTGGGATAGGCTATAATACCGCCTTGTCTTAGTGCGGCAACCGCTTTTGCAATAAGTCTCGGCTGTGGATTTTCCGGGTTTATGCGAATCAGCATGAGCGTCTACGGCCTTCCTGTTTTATTTTTTGATTTGATTACGAGTTTCTGCAATATTTATATATTAAACATTAAATGCCGCCAAACGAAACAAGATTTTTTTTGTTTACACCGATTAAGAGATAATAAGTTTTTAAGATATATTAATAAATACCATATCGCCGGAGGACAGCAATGGAGGATCAAATAATTCAGGAAGCATACTCATTTGACGACGTACTTTTGCTGCCGGGCTATTCCGATGTCGTGCCAAGTTCGGTAAGTACCGCCACTAAGCTGACAAGGAGTATAGGCATTAACATCCCGATCAGCAGCGCTGCCATGGACACTGTGACAGAGGCCAGAACCGCAATAAGCATGGCCCGGGCGGGGGGCATAGGATTTATTCACCGCAACATGAGCATAGAGAGCCAGTGCAGGGAAGTCCGTCATGTAAAAAAATCGGAAAGCGGCATGATCGTGGACCCGGTTACCACAGAGCCGGATGTGCCAATCCGCAATGTATTAAAGCTCATGGAACAATACAGGATATCAGGCGTGCCTGTTACCCGGGGTGACAAACTGATGGGCATTGTGACAAACCGCGATCTCAGGTTTGAAACAGACCTGGAAAAGCGGGTCGAGGAGGTGATGACAAAGGAGAACCTTGTCACCGTGGCAGAAGGGATAAGCCTGGCGGAATCCAAGAAGATTCTGCATGAGCACAGAATCGAGAAACTGCTGGTGGTCGGCGCTGAAGGCAGGCTTACCGGGATGATTACCATAAAGGACATGGAAAAGCTGAAAAAATATCCCGATGCCTGCAAGGACAGTCTGGGCCGGCTGCGCGTGGGAGGTGCGGTAGGAGTGGGCACCGACATGGATGCCCGGGCAGAGGCCCTTGCGCAGGCAGATGTTGACATTCTGCTTGTTGACACGTCTCACGGATTTTCTTCAAATGTTATAAATGCGGTGAAAAACCTCAAAAAGACATTTTCCGATATTGAGGTGATCGCAGGCAACGTGGGCACTCCTCAGGGCGCAGAAGCTTTGATCGAGGCGGGCGCGGATGCAGTGAAAATCGGGATCGGACCCGGCTCCATCTGCACTACCCGTATCGTTGCGGGCATAGGGGTTCCCCAGTTGACAGCTATAATGAACTGCCGGTCGGTAGCTGAAAAACACGGAGTTCCAATAATTGCCGACGGGGGCATTAAATATTCCGGCGATATCACCAAGGCGCTGGGCGCGGGTGCAAACTCGGTAATGATCGGAGGCCTTTTTGCAGGCACCGAGGAAAGTCCGGGTGAAAAGATAATCTATCAGGGCAGGAGCTATAAGGCCTACAGGGGGATGGGCTCGCTTGAGGCCATGCAGGAAGGAAGCAGGGACCGCTACTATCAGGGCGAGGAAGTCGAAGCAGACAAGCTTGTGCCCGAAGGCATAGTGGGCCGGGTTCCATACCGAGGGACGATAGGGGAGAATGTCTATCAACTGGTTGGGGGCCTGAAATCAGGCATGGGCTATGTGGGCAGCAACACGATTGAGGAGCTGCGCCAGAAAGCCCGATTTATAAAGATCAGCCCCGCCGGGCTTCGCGAAAGCCACGCCCACGATGTGATAATAACGAAAGAAGCACCCAATTATACCCTGGATTAAGGAGTAAAATGACTGTTAATCCGTCCGGTTTCGTTCATCTCCATGTACATACTGAATACAGCCTCCTTGACGGGGCAATCAGGATAGGGGATCTTTTGACCCGGGCAAAACAGTATGAAATGCCCGCAGCAGCCATCACCGACCACGGAACCATGTTCGGGGTGATGGATTTTTACAAACAGGCTTGCAATGCTGGAATAAAGCCGATTATTGGATGCGAGTGCTACGTTGCCCCCCGCACGATACGTGACAGGACGCCCTCGGACCACCGGGGCATGAGCCACCTGCTCCTGTTGGCGCGAAATCAGACCGGCTACCAGAACCTTTGCAGGCTGGCCACCATTGCCAGTATCGAGGGATTCTATTACAAGCCCCGCATTGACAAGGAAATTCTAAAGGCCCACGCAGAGGGACTGATAGGAATGTCTGCATGTATCAAGGGCGAGATTCCCATGCGGATACTCGAGGGCCGGCTGGATCAGGCCGAGGAAACCGCCAGGTTCTATGCCGGTCTTTTTGGAGAGGACAATTTTTACCTTGAGATTCAGCACAACGGCATGCAGGACCAGGAAACCGTAAACCGCGCCCTGATTGATATGGGAAAGCGCCTGTCGATTCCCGTAGCTGCGACAAATGACTGCCATTACCTGGATGCCGGAGACGAGCGGGCACACGAGGTTCTCCTCTGTATTCAGACCGGAAAGACCATGGAAGACGAAGACAGGATGCAGTTCGGCCAGGGCGAACTGTATTTCAAGCCGGCCTCTGACATGGAGGCCGCCTTTTCCGATTATCCCGGGGCGCTTGCCAATACCGCTCGTATTGCAGAACGCTGTCACGTGGAGTTTGACTTCAATACCCACCATTTTCCCAGATTCAACTTAAATGATGAGCGTTCCGAATCAGAGCTGTTTGAAGAAAAAGTCAGGTCCGGCTTTGAGGCCCGCATGGGAAAAATCCGGAAAAAAAATCCTGATGTGGACGAAGCCGCATACCGGGAGCGGATCGACTATGAGATCGGCGTTATCAATTCCATGGGATTTCCCGGCTATTTTTTGATAGTGGCCGATTTTATCGAGTACGCCAAAAACCGTAGTATTCCGGTGGGTCCGGGGCGGGGCTCGGCCGCGGGAAGCCTGGTGGCATATTGCCTCGGAATTACGGATATTGACCCCATTGAAAACGGGCTTATATTTGAGCGGTTTTTAAATCCCGCCAGGCTGAGCATGCCGGACATTGACGTGGATTTCTGCATTTACGGCAGAGACGAGGTTTTCCATTACGTGGTCGACCGGTACGGGGGCCCTGATTATGTGGCCCAGATCATTACTTACGGAAAAATGAAGGCCAGGGCAGTAATCAGGGATGTGGGAAGGGCGATTAACATTCCTCTGCCGGAAGTCGATGAAATTGCCAAGCTGGTACCCGAAACCCCGGGGATGACCCTTGAAAAAGCCATGGAAATGGAACCGAAGCTGGAAGAAAAGGCCTCAGCGGATCCTGCAATAGGCGAACTTATCAAGATTTCAAGATCCCTGGAGGGCTTAAACCGCCATGCATCCACCCATGCGGCGGGAGTGGTAATAGGAGACAAGCCCCTGGTGGAATACCTGCCTCTTTATAAAGGAAAGCGCGGCGAAGTTCTCACCCAGTTTGACATGAAGATGGTTGAGGCCATCGGATTGGTGAAATTTGACTTTCTCGGCCTGCGCAATCTTACCATCATGGCAAATACCTTAAAAATAATCGAATCGCTGGGCAAGACCCCGCCCGACCTGGGAAACCTTGATCTTTCGGATCAAAAGACATACCAGCTTTTGTCAGCGGGAAGCACCACCGGCGTATTTCAGCTTGAAAGCTCCGGTATGAAGGACCTTCTCATCAGGATGAAGCCCGAGAATTTTGCAGAGGTAACCGCACTGGTGGCCCTTTACCGGCCCGGGCCCATGGGCAGCGGCATGCATGACGACTACGTGGAGCGAAAGCATGGAAGAAAGCCTGTTGAGTATCTGATTCCCGAGCTTGAACCTGTTCTAAACGTTACCTACGGCGTGATCCTCTACCAGGAGCAGGTAATGAAGATCGCAGGCCAGGTGGCAAATTATTCAATGGCAGAGGCAGACAGTCTGAGAAAGGCCATGGGGAAAAAAATTCCCGAGGTCATGGCCGAGCACAGTGACCGGTTTGTGAAAGGGGCGATGGAAAACGGCATTGACGAGCAAAAGGCAGAGGAGCTTTTCGAGCTTATAAAGACCTTTGCGGGATACGGTTTTAACAAGTCCCACAGCGCGGCATACGCTATGATCGCATTTCAGACCGCCTATTTAAAGGCTCATTTTCCGGAAGAATTCATGGCGGCCGTGCTTACATCCGAAATGAATTCCTCTGACAATGTTGCCAAGTATATAGCAGAATGCCGCAATATGAATATTGCCATTTTGCCGCCTGATATTAATGAAAGCGACAAGGGTTTTACGGTAGCCGGAGAAGGTATTCGTTTCGGGCTGGCTGCGGTTAAAAACGTGGGAGAATCGGCAATTGACTCCATTTTAGAGGTCAGGGAGGAGGGCAGGTTTACATCAATTTTCGATTTCTGCCAGCGGGTGGATCTGCGAAAGGTCAACAAGCGGGTGCTTGAAAGCCTTATCCAGTGCGGAGCTTTTGATTCCACGGGCTACAGCCGGGCTGCGCTTATGGCCGCGGCCGAAGATGCCCTGGATTACGGCCAGCGGATTCAGAAGGAAAGAAACGATCCCCAGATGTCGCTTTTCGGCGGCGGAGATCAGGAGGCGGATGCCGTAAATGCTCCTGGAATAGAAAATATCCCGGAATGGGATGAAAAGCATATGCTGGAACTGGAAAAAGAAGCCATCGGTTTCTACATTACGGGACATCCCCTGGATGAATACAGGGATCTCATGGAAAAGTACGCCAACGCGGACGCGCTTTCAGTAAAGGAAGAAGGCGTGGCCGACCAGGAGATAGTCAGAATCGGAGGGCTTGTAAAAAACGTTAAAACCATCATGACAAAAAAAGGCGAGCCGATGGCGTTCGTGTATATAGAGGATATTCACGGCACGGTCGAGACAACCGTCTTCCCGAAGCTCTATTCAACTGTCCAGGACATCCTCACAGTGGACACCCCCGTTTTTGTCCAGGGACAGGTGCAGAAAAACGAAAATTCGGCAAAGATACTTACAGACAGCGTTGTAAGGATTTCAGAGGCCGAATCCACCTGGGCGGCCAGCCTTCACATAGTCATAGACGCGGAAACGGTGGAAGAAAAAATGCTGGAGGACCTGCTTGAGGTGTTGAGAAAATATCCCGGGTCCTGTAAGGGGTTTCTGCATGTGAAAATTCCGTCCAAGACGGAAACCATAATTTCCCTGCCGGAGGAAATGAAGATCAGGGCTTCGGTGTCCCTGCGCCAGGAGATAAACTCGCTTCTCGGCTATGATTCTGTTTATACAATATGCTCCCCCGTAAATCAGGGGGGCGCGTCAAATAACGGGAACGGCAAAAATGGTAAAAACGGCAAAAACGGCGGAAGATTTAATAACCGGAAGAAAAACAGCGGTGTAAAAGCCTGAAAAACAGTTTAAAGTCTAAACTGAGGGTTTCAGAATCTTCCTGGTAGCTGCGGCAAACTTGAAAATCGCTCAGTTTAGGTATAAATAAGCCTTTGAGTTAAACAAAGGCCGATAAGTTAAGGATTTTGAAATGCAGGTACCTTTGCTTGATCTTAAGCTGCAGTATCAGTCCATTAAAGACGAATGTCTGGCAGTGACAGAAAAGATTTATGAATCCCAGCAATTTATTCTTGGTCCTTATGTGGAGCGGCTAGAGGATGAAATAGCCGCTTACTGCGGGTCAAGATACTCGGTGGGGGTCTCTTCGGGTACAGATGCCCTTTTGCTCTCCCTTATGGCCGCGGGCATAGGCCCGGGCGACAGGGTAATTACCTCGCCTTATACCTTTTTTGCAACAGCGGGCTGTATTGCCAGGGCGGGGGCTATTCCGGTGTTTGCAGACATTGATCCGGAAACATATAACATCTCACCCCGACTGATAGACGATGCATACAGGGGGCTTGACAGAGACGCGCAAAGTACGGTCAGGGCTGTTATGCCTGTGCATCTCTACGGTCAGTGTGCGGATATGGATGAGATAAACCGGCTTGCCCAAGAAAACGGCTGGCTGGTGATAGAAGATGCAGCCCAGGCAATAGGTGCTGAATACAAGGGGCAGCGGGCAGGCTCCATGGGCGACTTCGGGTGTTTTTCTTTTTTCCCTTCAAAAAACCTTGGAGGGTTCGGCGATGGCGGGATGGTAACTACTGATTCACAGGAATATTATGAAATGTTGAAAATCCTGCGGGTCCACGGCAGTCATCCCAAGTACTACCACAGGTATATAGGAGGCAACTTCAGGCTCGACGCTCTGCAGGCGGCTATTGTATCAATCAAGCTGGCCCGTTTGGACAAGTGGACAGCAGCCCGCCGGGAAAATGCCGCCCGTTACAGGAAGCTGTTTGAGGATGCCGGGCTGTCCGGTATTGTGGCATGCCCGGCTGAAATCGAAGACAGACATATTTACAACCAGTTTGTAATCTCTGTTCCGGAAGACAGGGACAGGCTGTGCGGGTTTTTAACAGCCGCAGGTGTGGGAAACGAGATATATTATCCGGTGCCCCTGCATCTGCAGGAGTGTTTTTCATACCTGGGCTATTTGCCCGGGCAGATGCCTGTATCCGAGGCCGCGGCTGAATCGACTCTTGCCATACCGGTATACCCGGAGATGACCCGGGAACAGCAGGAATACGTGGTCGGGCAGATCGGGGCATTTTACGGGAAAGGCGGTCTGTGATTCCGGGTTTTACAGAATTTTGTAAAATTTATTGTTGACAAAGCTTTGTGCTGAATGTAGAAAGCAGAAATTCCTTCCACGGAAAAATTTTTAAAAAATACAAATTTGCTGTTGACAGGCCGGCGGGAAAATCATATAAACAAAAATTGTCCCTGCGGCAAGCAGGCAGCCGGTTTTACAGAGGCACAAGTTTCTGTTCTTTGATACAAAAGGAAATGGAAAGCGCCTTTGATCTTTGAAAACTAAATAGTGGCGATAAGCGGGCCGAGACAATTTTACAG
>JBKHFD010000059.1:0-12576 GCA_046540355.1 Desulfobacterales bacterium | reverse complement strand
GCAAACAGGGCCGCGCAGAATCCGGCAAGTATTAAAAGATCCAGGTAAAACGGCAGGATGTGGCTTCCGTGAACAGATCCATGCAGAACATCTGCCCCGTAGGTAAGAGGAAAGGCAAAAGACACCGGCTTTAAAAAAACCGGCAGTTTTTCTATGGGAAAAAACAGCCCGCACAGAAATATCATGGGAAAGCGAAAAAAATTGGAAAATGTCTGGGCCTCGAAAACCTCGCTTACCGCCACTGCAATGAAAAGCCCCAGAAAGGTGGAGGACACGGCGATCAACACCACTGCCGGAACAAACGCCGTCCAGGCCACAACCGAAAGGTCCATTAAAAAACCCGCCATTATCACCGGCACAAAAGCATTGGCAATGCCGAAAAGAATCGCTCCGCTGGTTTTTGCAAACATTAAAAACTCCAAAGGAACCGGGGCCAGAAGAAGCCTTTCAAAGGAGCGCTGCTTTTTTTCAAAGGTTACTGTAACTGCAAGCATCGACGTTGTACCAAACAGTATTGAAACCGACACCACTGCAGGCAGCAGCTCCGGGATGCTCCCCAGGCCTGCCCCGGACTTTATGAAAAACATCCCTGTCCAGGCCAGCGGAAATATAAGCCCCCAGCTTATGTTGGGCGGCTTGAGATAATAGGTGCGCATGTCCTTTAAGAGTATGTTTATAAAAGCGATCCACTGTTTCATGCCTAAGCTCCGGATTGTCTGTTTCCGTTTTCCATTTCCCCGGCCTCGATACCAGTGATTCTCACAAACACGTCTTCAAGGCTCGGCTTTATTTTTCGTGCTTCAGACACCTCTATACCCCTGTCTTCCATGAAATGAACCAGGGCGCCGGCCTTTACCGGGCTGTCAGATTCCACCCGGATTACGCCCTGGCCGGGAAAGGAAAACTCCAGGCCGGGAAACGAGGCTGAAAGCTCGCTTTTTATGCCGTCTGCCTGGCTCCCGCATGCGATCTGTACAACATGCCTCCCCTGGAAAGGCTGCAGAAGCTCCTCCACTGATTCAATCCGCACTATTCTGCCGGAAACGATAAATGCGATGCGCCCGCAGAGCCTTTCTGCCTCCTCTATGTAATGGGTGGTTAAAAATATGGTGGTGCCCGAGGCGTGCAGGTCTGCGATAAGCTGGCGGAGCTGTCTTGCGCTTGCAACATCAATGCCCGTGGTGGGCTCGTCTAAAAACAGGATCTCGGGCTGGTGAATGATGCCTGCGGCAATGGTCAGCTTGCGTTTCATCCCCTTGGAATATCCTGAAAAACTGCGGTCTGCTGCCTGTGCCAGGCCGAAGTGCTCAAGCATCTGCCGGGCCCGCTCCTGTCTTTGTTTTTTTGGTATTCCGTAAAGCGCGGCGCAGAAGCACAAATTTTCAAATCCGGTGAGTTCGGGATAAAGGTTGCTCTCATCAGGGACCACGCCTATTAAGTGCTGGGCCAATCTTCGCCCGCCGGAGCAGTCTATGCCGCCTATGCGGATTGTTCCCGAATCAGGCCGCGCCAGGCCTGTGAGAATATTAATGGTGGTGGTCTTGCCCGCGCCGTTGGGACCCAGAAACCCGAACAGCTCGCCCTTATCTACATGAAAGGATATATCATCCACCGCCTGAACATCTTCAAAGCGCTTGGAAATATTTTCAACCTGTATGCCTTGTTTTTCCGCCATTTGTAGTCATCTTTCCTGTTGCCATTACTGCGCATTGCTGCGGGGCTACACAGAGAGTTTTTCCCAGCGCAGAACATGTGCGATAACTATGCCCACAAGAAATCCCGCAGCCAGGTTGCTTGCAAGGGTTATTCCCAGGATCATGGCTGCTACGAAATAGTCCTTTCTGTCCTTTAAGTCCATAATGGTCAGGGCAAGCTGGGCACCGGCAAAAATCAGCAGGATGCCCAGCACAGACATGGGAAGCAGCTTGAAAAAATCAACTATGCTGTTGCCCAGGGCCAATGCCAGGACCACAAAAATCAGGCCTATCATAAGGTTGGAACCTGCGGTGCGGGCCCCGAACCTGTAATGGGCGGCCAGCCCGCCGGCCCCGTGGCACAGGGGCATGCCCCCGGTAGCAAAACTTAAAAAATTCGCCAGGGCCATGCTCACGCACGCCCGGCGGTTGGTGACCTTTTCAGACCGTTGCCCGAAATACTGCCTGGAAAGATCGGTATAGGCAAGCGCGGCATTGCCGAGGCTCATGGGAAGCTGGGGCAGCACAAGAACCAGCAGGGCAAAAGTGAAATCCGCCTGGGCCGGGAAACCAAAGGGAAAAATACGGGGGAGATTAAACGAAAGGCTCCCGGCTCCCAGGCCGGTTCTGGCCCCGAGCAGCAGTCCGGCCACCAGGCCGCCTGCCACAACTATAAGGCCGGCCGGAAGCCTTTTGCTGTCAAGCAGAAACAGGGTCACCAGCCCGCCGATGATTCCGATTAAAATGCCTATGGGAACCGGTCCCAGGGCCTGGATTGAAAGAAAAGGTTCGGCTGCGTTCTGCAGCTCCTGGAACCTGGAGATTCCCATAACAAACTCCACCCCGCTTGCTATAAGAAGCGCCCCTGTTGAAAGCTGAACCCCCCTGATAACAGAATTGGGGGTAAATCTGCGGATTGTATCGATTGCACCGGTGAGGCCCACTATCAAAAGAACCGCGCCCATCAAAAGCGATGCCGCCAGAATCTGATCAGGAGTAAGGGACCTTGCAATCGCATAAGCGCCTATTACCTTCATGGGCTGGACCGGCACAGTGACCCCGAAATACGCCCCCGAGACTATGTAGAAAACACCTATGCTTAAAAAAAGCCCCAGGGGATTTAACCCGTTAAAAAGGATCATGGCGATTGCAATGGGCAGCAGGGTGCCCAGATCCCCGAGCGAGCCCGCAAATTCCAGCCTGTTGAATCTGAAACGCTCTGACATGGCGTGTTCCCTTCTCAACCTAAAAATGACTGATGAAGCAGTTTAAGACACAGCCCGAACAGGATGAAGCTGAAAACCACCCGTATTGTTTTGCCCTTTATCCTGGTGCTCATGATCCTGGCCCCTGCCTGACCTCCTGCAAAAGAGACCACGGCTGCGGGCAGAATAAAGGCCCAGTCGATATTTCCCATGGAGGCATAACCCAGAAAGCCGGTAAGGGATGAAAAACATACTATAAATGTTGAAGAAGCAGCGGCTATGCGGGTGGGGGTCTTTAGCACGTAAATTAGAAGCGGCACCACGAACACCCCGCCGCCAATACCCAGAAGACCTCCCATAAACCCTATGCAGAAACCTATGACAGCTCCGCCTGCTGCCTTTTTAAAGGGATCTATTTCCGATGCCTGTTCATCTGCCTGGGGGGAAAACAGCATCCTGACGCCTGCAAGCGCCAGAACAGCCGCCATGATGGCCACAAACACAGATGTGTCCATGCGCATGTTCAGATACGATCCCACAGGGGCGGCAATGCTGGAGGCGACTATCAGGGGGATGGACAGGGAGAAATCCACCATTTTTTTCCCTGCATAGGTTGCTGCTGCAGAACCGGCTGCAATCAGATTTAAAAACAACGAGGCCGAGGCTGCGGCCGACTTTGACATCCCCAGAATAACAAAAAGGGGCGAGAAAATAAGACCGCCTCCCAGCCCGACCATGGTCAGCACCAGCGAAATAAAAAAAACAGCGGCTATAAGCAGCAGGGAAAGGTTCATAACAATTCAGCCCGGCACACGGGTATTTCCGCCAGAACACGCAGGCGCGCCTTATTATCCATGTACCGGGCAGGCCCTTTATTTATTCTTGCTTTTGAGAATTTTCCGTTGTGCAGGGATGATCACCTGCATCACCGTGGCACTCCCGGATCTGCTCCGGGGTGCAGTTCTCCGGCTTATCCTTTAAATTTTCCTGTTTCTGGCAGCAGTTGGGCTGACACATATACGGCCTCCTTTTTGTTTTCACTTGTTTCAAGAAGGGGTTTTAATGTTCCGGCAAGCTCCTGGAGCGTTTCTTCATTTACCCTGTAATGAACAAAATAACCCCTTTTTTCTGCAACAACCAGATCTGCATCCCTTAGAATGCGCAGATGCTGGGACACGGCCGCAGGAGTAATTTCAAGAGTCCTGGCAAGCGCGTTTACGCACAAACAGCGGTTCTTTAATATCGCTATCATGCGCAGGCGCGTCTCCACTGAGAACACCTTGAAAATCCGTGCAGCCTTGTCGGAATCAAACATGCTTGTTCCTTTTAATTAAGTACATATGCAGATACTATATAGTTTTATTTTTTGTCAAGAACAATTTTCTTGACCTCCTCTACTATACGTTCCATGGCCTCGCCCGCTTTTAGCGGAATATAGACATCTGTTACGCTCTGGAATGCATTTTCATTTGGATTTATCACGATGACCCTTGCCCCGGCGTCTTTAGCCTGAAACGGCAGATAAGCCGCCGGATACACCACCCCTGAAGTGCCGATCGCAAGCATTACATCGCACTTTCTGGCCGCGGCAAAGGAGCGGGGTATATCTTTTACCTGCTCCCCGAACATGACAACATCGGGCCGGGTCACAGACCCGCATCCTTCGCATTTGGGCATAAGCTCCACGATATCTGAAAACGTAAAAGAATCCGCGCTGCTGAGCTTTTGTTTTATTTCGCTTATAAGTTCCTTACGCGAATAATCACCGTCCCATGCGCAGGAAAGACAGCGCATGCGAAAGCTGTTGCCGTGGACCTCTATTACATCGGTATTGCCCGCCTCCAGATGGAGATTATCAATATTTTGCGTTACAACAGTTTTTAATATCCCCATGTGCTCGAGTTCTTTTAAGGCATAATGCGCCGGGTTGGGCTCGGCACGCTCAAAAGTATCAAGCAGTTCCGTAAAAAAACCCAGCAGTTTCTGAGGGTCCCTTTTCAAAGTGGCGATAAGACCTTCGGAAGTGGCTGCCTCCGAGGGGTCAACCCTTTCCCATACCCCGCCGGGGTCCCGGAAGGTAGGGATTCCGCTTTCGGCAGATATGCCGGCACCGCAGGAAGCAGCCGCGTTTGAAGCTTTGGCCAGTATTGCGGCAGCCCTTTCAATTTCCTGATCTATACTCATTGCAGCCTCCTCTTTAAACCAGTTCGCCCAGAACCTTTTCATATACCTCTGTGTCAGAGCCCCCAAAGAGCACAAAACGGATGTGCTTTACAGACGAAAGCTCTGGGATCTCATCCAGAACGGTTTTAATTGCTATCCTGGCCGCGGCCTCAAAAGGATATCCGAATGCCCCGGATGAAATCGCCGGAAAAGCTACCGACTCAAGTCCTTTTTCCTCTGCAAGCTGCAGGGCGTTTCTGTAGCATGACGCAAGCAGCCGGTCCGAAGGCTTGTCCACTCCGTATACAGGTCCCAGGCAATGAATCACGTGCTTGTTGGGCAAATTGTGCGCCCCGGTTATGACGGCCTCTCCCGGGCTTATAGGCGCAAGGGGCCTGCATTCTTCCTCCAGGCCGGGGCCCGCCGCCCTATGGATTGCTCCTGCCACCCCGCCGCCGATTCTAAGTTCCGCATTGGCCGCATTGGCAACCGCATCCATGTCAGGCTGATCAGCAATATTTCCCTGGACACATTCGATCGTAACACCGCCTATCTTTTTCGCGCTCATATCAAACCCTCCGTTTTCAAAAAACAGGATAGATTTATGCTTCGCCTCTCCCATAGCCTCCTGCAATTTTTATAAAAAATTATCATGCTTTGTCTGCTGATGCAAAAATTTTTACCATAACTATCCTTAAAGAAAATAAACACAGACATCTCGATATATAAGGAAGATACAGATGGAATTCATCATTATACCGGCTGCTTCTGTTCTTGTTTCAACACTGACCCTTTACTCCGGATTTTTCGGCGGATTTTCAGGTCATCAGGGTGCGCTTCGCTCGGCGTTTCTGGCAAAGGTGGGGATTTCGACCCAGGCGTTTGTGGGCACAAATGCCGCCATAGGCTTCATGGTCGATGCCGCGCGCATTGCAACCTATGCTGCAATGTTTCTGGCTGCAAAGGCCGCCAATCCGGTAGGATCAGGGCAGGCCCCCCTTATTGCAGCAGCCGTGTTATCGGCATTTGCGGGCGTTATCATAGGCAGGCGGTACCTGCACAAAATTACCATGAAAACTGTGCAGACCATCACGGGCACGCTCTTGACGGGCATAGCCGTAGCTCTTGCCTCGGGCATTGTTTAAAAGAGCCTTATGTTCCCGTGTGTTCCGCGATACTTTCAAATATTTCATCCAGAACCCGCTCGGCACAAAGCAGCTCAGCCTCTGAGGCGAATACAGAATCAAGCTCCCTGAAAATCAAGTCATAACGGGAGCTTTCCCTGTCCGTGCTGGAATAGTCCACCTTTGACCTGGGATAAAGATTGTCATTGAAAAAATATCTTGCAGGGATTCTGCTGCTTGAGGCAAAAGGCCACTTTAACTTCAGGTTAAACAACTTCCCCCAGAGTGTCCTGCCTTCCGGATCAAAGGCCGAATCCGGACCGGGAAAACCCTGGCGGCAGCGGCGTACAATCTCGTCATAAAAGGCCCTGAGAAGTTCGGTTTCCTGGACAATAAGGCCGAACAGGTACCAGTCGTCAATGACCGTGCGGATAATATCCTTGAAATCAGAAGAGATGAGGCTATGGGTGGGGCAGAAATAAATGCTGCACGTCAGGGACCCGTAATGACTAAGGCCTCTGAAATCAACCCCCCTGTTGCCGTCCGCCATGGGATGAAGCATACATCCCACTCTGGCCTTATTCTCACCAATAAACCCCACATACGGGCAGTGATGAAACTCGGCCATGGGGCGTCCCGCTTTGGCAAGCCTCCCAGCCTCCCTTTCCCCGAACCCTGAAACTGCATCTATTTCCCGGGGCACCGCGGCAAACTCCCGGCTTCGCCTTTCAAGCAGTCTACAGATCCCGCTGCGCGAAGGATCGGCCACATTGTAAAGTCCGCAGCAGGCCCCGCATGAAACATTTTCGCTTACCTGGCAGAGGTATACTTCTTCGCCTGGCTTAATGTCCCTGGCGATGAACGTTTTTCGCCTGGGGGCCGCGATCGGTGTCCTCAATATCGAAAGAAACGTTTTCGCCTTCAGACAGGGTCTTGAATCCATCCTGGTTTATGCCCGAGAAATGAACAAAAACATCCTTTCCGCTTTCTTCATCCGTGATAAAACCATAACCCTTTTTCTCGTTAAACCATTTTACTGTTCCTTGCGCCAAAACTCAATCTCCTTTGCTGATAATAAAATAATAATGAAGCATTCCAATGGGCCTGATTGTCTACGACCCGATTCTCCTTTAGACCCATTATTCTCCCGAAATGATTTACTTGTCAATACAGAGTTTCAAAGTACCCCGGACACGGATAAAAAAAACAGCCTCCGGAACAAAAAACATAAATAAACCGAAAGCTTAGGCTTTGCTCACTGATACACGGTTCTTGCCTGATCTCTTGGAAACATAAAGGGCCCTGTCAGCCGCAGATATGAGTTCGTCCTTGTCTTTTGCGTGTGCCGGACAGGCCGCCGCCCCAATACTGATTGTGATTCCCGGCGTCCCCTCCAGGTCCTTGATTTCTATGCTTTCAACAAAAGTTCTTATTTTTTCGGCAACAATAACTGCGCCATCAACACCTGTTTCCGGCAGCACCAGCACGAATTCCTCTCCTCCATAGCGCGCTGCAGTGTCCGAGTTTCTTGTGTTTTTAAGTATTGCGTCTGCAACCTGCTTTAAAACCTCGTCTCCGAGCTGGTGTCCGTATGTGTCGTTGAAATGCTTAAAATCATCTATATCCATCATTAAAACAGAGCACGGACGGCTGTAACGCCTGCTGCGCTCAAGCTCCTTTTCCAGCAGAAAATGAAAATACCTGTGTACGAAAAGCCGGGTCAGGCCGTCTGTGGTGGCCTGCTCAAAAAGCCTTGCATTCTCGATGGAAATTGCCGCCTGGGAGACTATGGCACCCAGGATTTCCAGGCGCTCTTCTGTAAAGGCATTCGGAGCAAGATTGTTTTCCATGTAAAGAACGCCCGTGAGCCTGCCCTTGTTTAAAATCGGCATGCACAAAACAGACCGGCAACTGTTGTCCCTGATATAAGAGTCATTTTTAAAGGTTCCTTCTTCACAGGCATTGGCAAGGATCACAGGCTCATGGCTGCGCCAGACGTAATTTATAACCGATACAGCAATATCTGAACATTTTTCAACGTCAAGTGGTTCGGAGACCATAATATCACGCTTTTTAGTATCCTCTTGCGCTACTATGGCCGGTCTGCCGTCTGTTTCAAGGATGAGAAATCCCCGCTGGGCGCCCGCGTTTACAACTGATATGTGCATTATATTCTGAAGAAGACTGTCAAGGACTATTTCGCTTGAGATGGCCTGGGATGCCTTCATAAAGGTTGTCAGATCAAGGTGCCGGGGGCCCGGGTCAGTGCCCGCCAGGGTTGAACGCCGGCTTTCCGTTGAGTCCTCTTCTTTTTCCGGGACTGGAATGGATCGGCGCTCTTTTATTTCCTGCTCCTTGGCCGAAGCTCCCCATATCCGGTAGCACTGGCCGGCCTTCTGGAAAAAAACCCCTGCTTCCTGCTCTGTCCCTATATTTTTATAAAAGAGAGCCATTCTTTCAAATGCAATGGCCTGCTCGTTTACATAGCGGTTCCGTCCCGCCCCATCTGCGGCAGCGTGATACAGGCTGACGGCATTTATGAATTTTCCTTTTATCGCTTCTAGCTCGGCAAGCACCAGGTCATGCTTGTGCCTGAAATTTTCCGGGCACAGTTCTGCGAATTTTTTCAGCCGGCCCAGGTATTTTCTTATAATCCGCGGCCGCATGAATTTTTTTTGCCTTCCTCCGGAGCACATGAGAGCCGTATTTATCAAACAGCAATAAAAATAATGCTCCGGCACAACAAGAGTCCCGGCCGGCACGTGGATATATGCGTCCAGATCTTCTGCGGTCTTAAGGGCCTGCTCATATTTGCCGTAAAGATAAAGAAGCTTCTCCCTGTAAAGGAGCGCAAAACAGACCCCGAAATAATTCTTTTCCTTATAGAGCCTGGCCAGATGCCGGTCATGGTCGAATCCATCTCCTGAAATACTTGTTCTGCTCTCAGTAAGTCCCTTAAGACATCTTATCAACTGGATATTTTCCCTGTAACGGGCATAAATAAAAGGGTCTTTAACGTGATGAGAAATAAAATCCCGGTATTTCGAAGCTTCTTCTAAGACATCATCAAGCGGGGTGCCTATCATCAGTCGGCAGTCTGCTGCCGCATTAATGCTGTGGCCCGCAAAAATAAAATCCCCGGAATCAAGGCAAAGTTCATATACTTTTTTGTAGACCTCAATGTCATGTCCGGCGTGCTTTTTCCAGTGCTGGATAAAAAAGGCGAATATATGGTTCACCACTCCGGCAGCCCTTTTGTTTTCGAGCTTCTCATTTAATTTAAGCGCGGCTTCTCCTATCCTGTAGCCTAGACTGTAATCTCCTGTCGCAGTTTGTATAATAGTTGCAAAGTTTAAAAAAATTGCAGGTCCCCCACGGGTAAGACCGCATTTCAGCATATCTTTAACGCACTTGAGTGTGAGGACCGCAAACAGTTTTGGGCTGACATAATAGGCAGGGGTACCCATTGTGATCAAAATATTGTGACATGCTATACGATCCCGGTCTTCCATCATGGACAGATTTAAAATCTCTTCCGGCTGAGTTCGCGCAAGTCTTAATTTCACCTTTGCCAGCTCCAAAAGAACCGTCATGGTGCCGGGTTTTTTCGATACCCTGATCCCAAAAAGACTAAGCGCCTTAAGGCCCAGGTCTATGGCATCCCCGGGAGAACGCAGGTTTGTATACAGCACTATCATCAGGGTATAAGCATTGGCCGTGTCAGCCCTTGTGGCGGCATTTCCGGTAATAATTCCGAAAAGCCGCTCGGCCTCTTCAAATTCCCTGGTAAGATACCTGCATTCCATAAGTTGCATGTAAAGATCATAGGTCAGCCTGTAATCTGTGCTCCAACAATCCCCGGGCAGAAGTTTTATACCCGCGCTCAGGTAACCCGCTGCTGCAGTATAGGCTGTTGAGCTCCTGGCCTTGCGCCCGGCCTGCAGGTTAAGTTCGGCTGTCCTGCGGCGATCCTGAGCCGAACTGATGAACTCCGGCGCCCGGTTTAACTGATCTGCTATATAAAAGACTTTTTCGAACAGCTCCTCTTCAGGAGTGTTTTCCAGGGCCAGCACGCCTATCCTGTGATGCATCTTCGCACGCTGCTCATTCGGGACAAGGCTGTAGGCGGCTTCCTGGATACGATCGTGCTGGAAAGCATAAAAGGCGCCCCTTCGGGTAAAAAACCCTTCTTCGAGAAGAAATTCCATGACATCGACCATGTCATCCACCGGCTTCCGGGCCACCTCAGCCAGGTTCTGCACATCAAACCTGTTGCCGATACAGGCGCATATCTGTATCACCTCCAGGGGGACGGCAGGCAGGTTCCGTATCTTCTCGGCCATGAAATCAACAACGTTGTCTGTTACCTGCCTGCTTTTTACCGAATCATGATCCCATTTCCAGACTCCGGAGGTATCCAGAACAAGCTCCCTGTTTTCATAAAGGGTCTTTAAGAACTGGGTTACAAAAAACGGGTTTCCGAAGGTTTTTGCCTGAACAACTTCCGCCAGGGGGGCGGTTGTTTCAGGACTGCAGCGAAGAAAATCAGAGAGAAGCCTGTTGGTCTGGGATTCTTTGAAAGGCTGGAGATAAACCATATCAATATTTACACCAGCCCGGCTTACTTTTTCAACTGCCGCCATAAGAGGGTGATGCTCCGGGACCTCGCTGTCCCGGAAAGCCCCGATGAAAAGAAAATATCCCAGATCCCCGCTTACGACCATGTTCTTTATCAGCTCAATGCTTGCCGAATCAGCCCACTGCATATCATCCAGGAACAGAACCACGGGATGGTCCCTGTCTGCAAACACACTTACAAAATTTCTAAAAACCCGCCTGAACCTGTTGCGCGCTTCGGCAGGACCCAGTTCCGGCACCTCGGGCTGGGGCCCGACAATCAAGGCTGTTTCGGGTATTATATCAGTAATGACCCTGGCATTTGAACCGAGCGATGAAAGAAGCTTTTGCCTCCATTCCAGGATCTTTTCATCGCTTTCTGCAAGCAGCCTTTTTACCAGGCCCTGATAGGCCTGAATAATAGCGCTGTAGGGAACGTGGCTGTGAAGATGATCGTATTTGCCGGCTATAAAAAAACCATGCCTGGCGGTAACTATCCTGTCCATCTCGTATACAAGCGCTGACTTGCCTATACCGGCTTCTCCAACCACCAGAACCGCTTCCAGGGAACCCTCAAAAGTCCTGTCAAAAGCTTCAGATAGCCGGGCAAGCTCTTTTTCCCTTGCCACAAGTTCACGGGGCATTGTAAATTTCAGGGAAAAGTCTCTTTTGCCCGGCTCAAAGACCTCTATTGTGCCGGCGGCTTCAAGCTGTCTTTGGCATTCCTCCAGGTCCGCTGCCAGGCCGGAGCCGCTCTGATAACGCTCTTGGGGCCTTTTTTTCAGAAGCTTCATGACAATATTTGAGACAGCCTCCGGTACCCCGGGCCGGATTATATGGGGGGGCACGGGTTTTCTTGCTATATGGGCATGAATTATTTCCATAGATTCTGCCGGGTTAAAAGGCGGGGTTCCTGTGAGCATTTCGTAAAAGGCGGCGCCGAGGGAATAAAAGTCGGTCCGGTAGTCAACATCGCAGTTCATTCTACCGGTCTGCTCGGGAGACATGTATGCCAGGGTACCTTCTATTACCCGGTGATTGTGGATCTGTTCATCTGAAAAGGTAAAATCGGCTGCGGTTCCGAAATCTGTGAGTTTTAACTCGTCTGTATTGTCGTTGTATAAGATGTTGCCTGGCTTTATATCGCAGTGGGATATATTGTGGCTGTGAAGTTCGTCAAGCGTCCGCGCCAGTCTTGCGGCAAAGCCGAGAAAGCGCCTTATTTCAAAGGGCTCGCCTGACAGGCGCTTCAGGCTGACGCCTCCGAAATCCTCCATTACCAGGGCGAGAGTGTCACCGGCATCAATGATTTCGATGACCTTGACCACCCCTTCAATGTCGAGCTTCCTGAGAAGTTCGTATTCACGCCTGACCCGGGCGATTTCGGAACGCTCCGGAACAACCGCCTTGATGGTCTTTACTACCACGGGCCGGCCGGTATCTTTTTTTTGACCCCTGTAGACGGCCGAATACTGAGTTTCCTCTATCAGCCCGGAAATTAAATAGCCCGGTATTTCCATTCCTTCCCCCGGAAAACAATACAGAGAAAATATCCGATTTTAATATATCACGGATTATGCAAGTTTTATACCCAATTTTTCCCGGCTTTTTGCAAAACCGGCAGCATCTGGATCGGGAAAACCGTTCCTCTTTTAATGCCCGTCCTCCGGCTCAGTGGTCGTATATACCGGTGGAGTATCCGTGACTTGACAGATTCAGATCTTTAGGTCATAAAATTGACATATAAAGTTCATTTTCTTTTCACCCTATAAC
>JBKHFD010000058.1:0-12771 GCA_046540355.1 Desulfobacterales bacterium | reverse complement strand
ATAAAAAACAACGCAAAAAGGGTTCATCCGACTGCAGGCGGATGAACCCCGGATAGTCACTCTTCAGGGCATCAGGCGCACGCCGGGCCGGCGGACGCCTTATCCCGCGGCTTCCTCTTTTACGCCCGTAGCCACCTTATAAAGGATGGTGAGCACCAAAAAGCCAAGTGCGTAAACCCCTATGGTGATAATCACCTCAGGCACTGTTGGAATGTATTCTTTTACCTCGTGGAGCGGATTGGGCACAAAGCCTCCGGCGATCATTCCAAGTCCCTTGTCTATCCAGAGACCTATAAAAACAAAAACGCAGGCAAATCCCAAAACCGTCTCATTCCGCCTGGCCTGCGGTATTACCAGCAACACGATGGTGGAAAGCACCAGGGCCATAGATGTCCACATCCAGGGCACCAGGGCTCCGTGGCCGTGCAGCCCTAAAAACAGATACTTTAAATGGGCCGTATGTCCGGGAATCTGGCTGTAGACGGAGACAAAGACCTCGCAGAGAAAGAAAAACACATTTGCGAGAGTGGCGTAGAGAACTATTTTTGCCAGGGTCTGAATGGCCTGAGTGCCCGCATCAAATTTTGTAAACCTGCGGATAATAAATGAGAGCAGGATCAAAAACGCGGGACCGGCCGCAAAAGCCGAGGCCAGAAAACGGGGCGCCAGAATGGCGGTCAGCCAGTATCCCCTGCCCGGGAGTCCGCAGAACAGAAATGCCGTTACGGTGTGGATGCTTATGGCCCAGGGAATGGATATATAGATAAGCGGCTTGATCCATTTTTCCGGAGCTACTCCGTTTCTTTCGGCCTCCAGGGTGTTCCAGCCGATGATTATGTTTAACAGCAGATAGCCGTTTAACACTATCATATCCCAGAACAGCATGGAGTTGGGCGTGGGATAGAACATAACGTTTAAAAGCCGCCCCGGCTGGCCGAGATCCACAACAATAAACAGTATGCACATCAGAACCGAAGACACCGCGAGAAACTCTCCGATCACGGTAATCTTGCCGAAGGTCTTATAGTCGTGCAAATAATAGGGAAGAACAACCATCACCGCAGAGGCGGCAACCCCGACCAGAAATGTGAACTGGGCAATATAGAAGCCCCAGGTGACATCCCGGCTCATGCCGGTTATGCCCAGGCCGAAGTCCAGCTGGTAAAGATAGACCATAAACCCGACGGCAAAAACGGCCGCCAGTGCCAGCAGCCATATCCAGTATGTCTTGCTTCCTCTTAACGCTTTTTCTAGCATAGCTCCCTCATCCGATCATACGATGTAGAATACAGAGGGGAAGGTCCCCAGGTTCGGTTTCCGCCGGATGGCGTATTCTTCTGCCAGCAGCGCGCGGATCTCTGATTCGGGGTCCTCAAGATCCCCGAAAATCAGTGCTCCGCCGGAGGCCTCCACGCAGGCGGGCTCTTTGCCCACTGCCAGGCGCTCGGCGCAGAAGTTGCATTTTTCCACCACTCCCTTCATCCGGGTGGGAAAATCCGGATTTTCGTCCTTTATTGCAGGCCTCGGATCCCGGAAATTAAAACTGCGGGAACCGTAAGGACAGGCTGCCATGCAGAACCTGCAGCCGATACACCGATGAAAATCCATCAAGACGATTCCGTCCGATTCGCGTTTAAACGTTGCCTGGGTCGGACAGGCTCTTACGCACGGCGGATTGTCGCAATGATTGCAAAGCACGGGGATAATGGGTTTGTGCGAAAACTTTTCAGCCAGAAACTCGGCTTCCTGGCCGGGAAATGCATGTGTGAATTCCGTCGGCCAGATCCATTTGATTTCATGGTTACTGCTTTGCGGATGCTCGTCATCGGAAAAATCCGGCACGTTATGGATACTGTGGCAGGCCTCCTGCATCTTTCTGCAGGTTTGTTCATCAAGTTCCCGCGTGTCAATGATCATTCCCCAGCGCCGGGCTTCCCTGGCATCCTTTCCCTTGGTAAAAGACGGGCCTTCATCCGATCCCGGGCCGGCGGCCTTTGCAGAGCGGGCTTCCAGCCCGATTAATATCGAGCTGGCTCCGACACCCAGAACGGAAAATCCGGCGGTTTTTAAAAATCTTCTTCTGCTGTTTTCCATTACTCTGTCTCCTCCGGGTATGTATGACAGTCCCAGCAGTAGGGATCCACCGAGGCGTAATTGTGGCACCTGTCACAAAACTCTTCCTTGTTGGAATGACAGTCCATACATGTATTTGACAGGCTAGGATCATATTGCCCGCCGTCTTCGGCCATGTAAAGCCGATCTCCGTCCCTGACAACCGTATCGCGCCACTGGTCAAGAAGCTGCATGTGCTCGGTGCGCATGTACTGAGTTTCTTCAACACAGTTTTCAGCATCCCTTGCTTTTGCGGTCAGCTCGGCCTCCGGTGCGGTGGAAGCCCCGGGGGTGCCGAAAATGAGATTGAACCAGAACGGAAACAGCACCACCAGGAAAAATAAAATCAATCCAGTGATGATCTTGTTCTTATCATTCATCGGCGTCTTCCTCCGTTTCTTCTGTGTATGGGAGTGTTTCGAAGCGCAGGTCCATGGTTCGTTCGGTTTCGCCCTCCATTACCAGCGCATTGCCGACCAGTTCGTGGATACCCGTTACGTCAACGCCCGGTACCCAGTAATCCATAAGCGGGGGCAGAGCTGCCCTGTCGATTGCACATATGCAGGCAAGCATGTTGACGCCGAATTTATCATGAACATATTTCACGGCGTTTGCCCTTGGCAGTCCGCCGAGAAGGCGAAGTTCCATTATCTCCTCGGTGTTTAGCCCGGAACCGCTGCCGCAGCAGAAGGTCTGCTCCCTTATGGTATTTTCCGGCATTTCGTAAAAGTTGTTGCACACCTGGTTTAACACGTAGCGGGGCTCCTCGAGAAGACCCATGGCCCTTGACGGATTACATGAATCATGGAAGGTTACAACTTTATTGTCGTTTCTGGACGGATCCAGTTTCAGCTTGTTGTGGTAAAGAAGGTCCGCTGTAAACTCGGTAATGTGAACCATCTTTGTGGCTGCGGCGTTCTCAAAAACCGTTCCGGTAATCGGCGACTTAGGTGTTTCCCCGAATTCGGCCGGCCCGTTCATGGTGTTCATGTACTGATGAATCACGCGCCACATGTGGCCGCACTCACCGCCGAGAATCCACTTTACCCCCAGCCGCTTTGCCTCGGCATACATCTTGGCATTAAGCCTCTTCATGGCTTCGGAAGAGGTAAATAAACCGAAGTTTCCACCTTCGGAGGCATAGGTGGAAAGGGTGTAATCAAGACCCAGATGCTCAAAAAGCAGCAGGTAGCCCATCATGGTATAAGTGCCGGGGTCTGCGAAGTAGTCGCCTGAGGGCGTTATAAAAAGAATTTCAGCCCCTTTGCGGTTAAAGGTGGGTTCAATCTTTACCCCTGTTATCTCCTCGATATCATCGCAGAAAAACTCGATCATTTCCTTTAAGGCGTGGGGCTGTATGCCAAGGTGGTTGCCTGTTCTAAAACAGTTGGCCACCGGTTCCAGGACCCAGTTAATGTTAAGCCCAAGAAGAGACAGCAGTTCCCGGCCCATCATGGTAATTTCTGCGGTGTCTATTCCGTAGGGGCAGTATACCGAACATCTGCGGCATTCAGTGCACTGGTAGAAATAGGAAAACCATTCCTTTAACACCTGCTTTGTAAGAGGCCTGCCGCCCGAGATCCTGCCAAGGATTTTGCCCGCGGTGGTAAAGTCCTTTCGATAGACAGAGCGCAGAAGCTCGGCCCGCAGCACCGGCATATTTTTCGGATCGCCGGTGCCTATAAAAAAATGACATTTATCAGCGCACGCCCCGCATCTTACGCAGGTATCCATGAAAATTTTAAGAGAGCGGTACTTTTCAAGCCTGTCCTTGAATCCTTCATGGATGATCTCTTTCCAGTTGTCGGGAATCGGCCATTCCTCGTCTGCCGGCGACCATTCCTCTTTTGTGGGCGTAGGCATCCCGAGATATTCAAGGTTTTTGGGCTTGGTGGGATAAGCAAACCGGCCCTGGGACAAATCCGGCGGTATATCCTCCCACTGCTCCTCGGGCATGCTGTGGTCAATATTGTCAAACAGTTCTTCGGGTTTCGGTGTCTCTGCCATGGTTACTCCTTTTCAACTGGAATTCCAGCCTCTTTCATTTTATCCCTGAAGTCGTCCTCATACTCTTCATAGGTATGGGTCTTGACCGGATAATTCCACGGATTTTCGTGTCTTCTGGCACGGGAATCATTTGCCAGGTTGCGGGTCGGGCTCAGAAAAACTCCGCCCATGTGCATTATCTTGCTGAAAGGGATATAGGCGATCAGTATGGAGACGAAAAACAGGTGCACGTAGAACAGCCCGCTTATGCTTCCTTCCGGTATGGAAGGCTGCAATGTGGCAAGCCCTATTGTAAGCTCCTTTATTCTTACCACGTCCACCTTGGACAGATACCTCATCATGAGCCCTGTTACCGCGATCCCGATTATCAGGAACAGCGGAAAATAATCAGCCGGCCTTGAAAGATAGGCCATCTTGGGCAGAAACACCCTCCTGCCAAGCAAAAGCAGCGCCCCTGCAAGAAGCGCAAAACCGGAAAGAAACATATTGGGCAAAAGGATCTGGAGCATGCCGTCTATCTGTTCCAGAAAGGAGACGAAAAAGGGAACCGGTTCGGTAAAAAACCTAAGATGCCGGACTGTGACCACCAGGAAGGAATAATGAAACAAGAGGGCAAAAAGCCACAGCCAGATCACCCATTTATAACTGATCCGCCGCCCTGCCGCAAATCCGGTCCTGGTATTTTTAAACAGGGATCTGAACAGCAGTATTTCCAGTATCATGCGGATAATCACCTGGCCGGTGGTGTAAGGACTGTCGATTTTATTCTGCTTTATCCAGGGAAGACTTTTCTGCTGACCCATTGTGGTAGGGATCTTAAAAGGAACCGCGGATTTGGACCAGTCCAGGACCTTGTTTGCAAAGCCGACCAGAAATAAGATAAAGGCGAGATACGGTATTATCACGCCGAAGAGGATGTCGAGTCCCGCTGCTTCAACACCCGCATAAGCGATCAGCCCGAGAACCACGACTGTAATGAGGGAATACAAATATGCTGCATTCATTTACCACCACCTCGCTCTTTGCCCGGTGCACAGTATCGGCGGCCCGGTATAAAGGCTGCAGCCGGCCGCGCCCCGTTGTGCCGGTTATACTTGTTGGTTTATTTGGCAGGCTCCCGGTCTATATCCGGCAGCTCGCTTATCAGTTCCTTTTTTACCAGCAGCTCTCTTACGCTGTCCCGGGCCTGTCTGGCCCGCAGATCATATACATGCTTTTTGCATTCCATGTAAATATCAAAAGCCGTAAGCAAAGCCCTGTCCGCAGCCTCTGCTATGCGGTCAAGTCTTTCAGCCACGGCTTGGTTGTTTTGGTCTGCAGCGGAATCCCCCCTGATGATCCACTTTATATCAGTTATAAAACCGAGGGCTTCAGAAGGGGTGAATTCCTGGAGGGCTCTTAACCGGATCATGGGCTCAAGGGCTTCATGGGCCGCCCTGCTGTCGAAATTTCCGGCTGTCACAACATCGAAAAGATCTTTTATCCCCTTTTTCAGGGTAGCGCCCACCGGGTTGGAAAAGGGATCGCTCGTATCTTTGAAAAAACCGGCTGATTCTTCGGGATAGCTATTTATTACCGCATCGAACCACTGCGAGATCCACCGGTTTCTGTTTGCCGAAATTATTTCTTCCCCTGGGTTTTTATTCATAGAGCCTGACTTCCGGGTTAAAATTGAATTAGTCACTAAGTTTAAAGGTGTTGACTATATTCAAAACCAGCTTTATTGTCAAGCAAATTTGATGCTCTTAAAAAGTCTGATTTTAGACGGAGATGTAAACAATGGACAAAAGTAAACAGACTGGAAACCCGGGCCTTGACCCCGAACAATACAGGGAGCTGATCCGTTTATTTATCGAAAACACCCGCAAAGAGATCTCCGGGATAAAAAAGGCCCTGAAGGACAATGAGCCGGGCAGGGCTGAAAAACTTGCCCATTCATTTAAAGGCGCGGCCTTAAACCTGGGACTGGAAAAAATAGCCGCCGCCGGTGATGAGCTTCGGGCTCTTCTCAGAAACGACAACTACATGAATAAGGCCGGAGTTATCATTAATAATATCCTGCAGGACTTAGACGAGCTTTCACGATCCGTATAGAAAGAACCGCTTCCGCAAAACACAGGGACCGACAAAATGAAACAAATACTCGTGGTGGATAATCATCCGGTAATGCTCAAATTTATGTCAGACTTTCTGGGAAAAAAGGGCTTTGGGGTAAAAACCGCTTCGGACGGGCTTTCGGCCATAGAGATTCTTTCCTCCTTTACCCCCGACGTTGTCTTTATAGATCTTGTCATGCCCAATATCAGCGGAGAAAAACTCTGCCATATAATACGGAACCGGCAGGATCTGAAAAATTGTTTTATAGTGGTCCTCTCTGCGATCATGGCAGAAGAGGGCCCGGCCTTTGAGAGCTGCGATGCCGACGTGTTTATCGCAAAAGGGCCCTTTGACAGGCTTTCCGCGCATATCGACCATGTGATGCAAAACCTGGAGCAGGGGAATACCGAAAAATTAAAAGGATGCGTGCTGGGCAACAAGGAACTTTTTGAACGCGAAATTACCAAGGAACTGCTCGATTCAAGAAGGCACTACGAAACGACCCTTAACCACATGTCAGAGGGGCTGCTCGAGCTGGTCGACGAATCCGTTATCGTATTTGCCAATCCCGCGGCCGTATCCTTGCTGGGACAGCCCGAGGAAAAACTGCTGTCCTCATCATTTGCCGAGCTTTTCAATGAGCCCGCAAAAACCCTGATAAAGGAAAAACTCGTGGAGAGCGCTGCCACGGAAAAAGAAACAGAGCCTGGCGAACTAATTGAAATTGACTCCCGGCTGCTTTCCGTAAAAATCATACCCGTAACCAACAGCGAGGCCCCAACCACCAACCTTGTAATCCTTAGAGATGTAACCCGGGAAAAACAGCTTGAAGCACAGCTTCAGCGGGCAAAAAAAATGGAGGCCGTTGGAACGCTTGCAGGAGGCGTGGCACATGATTTAAACAACGTGCTTTCAGCGATCGTTACTTATCCGGATCTGCTTTTGCCTCAACTTCCCCAAGACAGCCCTCTTCGCAAGCCCATCCAGACCATGCGGGATTCGGGCAACAAGGCCGTAGCTATTGTGCAGGATCTGCTAACTCTGGCGCGCCGCGGCGTGCCGACCAAGATGACAGTCAATGTAAACCGGATTATTTCCGAATTCTTAAACAGCGCCGAATACAGCAAAATGAAATCATATCATCCAGAAGTCGAGGTGACCGCAAACCTTGATGATGAACTGCCGCACCTTACAGGCTCGCCTGTTCACCTGTCCAAAAGTTTAATGAATGTTATCTCCAATGCGATAGAGTCAATAGAAAACAAGGGCCAGGTAAATATATCAACCCGGAAGATAAGGCCGGAGGAGCCTGTTACAGGATATGAAATCATTCCCCCGGGAGATTATGTCAAAATAGAGGTTTCAGACACCGGGGCCGGTATTGCAGCACAAGATCTGGATAGAGTGTTTGAACCCTTCTACACCAAGAAAAAAATGGGAAGAAGCGGTACGGGCCTGGGAATGTCGGTTGTCTGGGGTACGGTCAAGGACCATGACGGCTATATTGATGTTTACAGCCGGGAAAACAGCGGCACAACCATAACACTTTATTTCCCTTTTTATCAGAAAAGCACCGAACCTGAAAAAAAATCCACAGTTACTGACACACATGAGGATATCAAGGGAAGAGGCGAGTCTGTTCTGGTTGTCGACGACGTAAGGGAACAGCGCGAAATCGCCTATACCCTGCTTGCCTCGCTTGGCTACCAGGTGGATGCCGCCCCCAGCGGCGAGGCCGCCATTGCTCATGTCAGAGAAAAAAATTTTGATCTTATCCTTCTTGACATGATCATGGATCCGGGAATAGACGGACTTCAGACATATCAGAAAATCCTTGAGATCAATCCCGGACAAAAAGCCATACTTGTAAGCGGATTTACCGAAAGTCCAAGAATAAGACAGATCGAAAAACTGGGCGTAACCCGGTTTCTAAAGAAGCCCTATACGGTTAAAACATTGGGGAGAGCTGTGAAATCCGAACTTGAGGGAAAAAAGGATGACTGAAAATGAGAATCAGGCAAATACGTTACGGCGCGGATAATCTGGGTTATGTTTTATACGGTATTAAAAGCGCCCTGGTTGTAGACGGCGGCGCCCCGGAGGAAATTCTGCGGTTTGCAGAAAAAGCCGGGCTTGAAATCAAATACGTGGCAAACACTCACAGCCATCCAGACCATACCCCGGGCAACAGCAATCTTATAAAAAAAACCGGGGCCGGGCACATGGATTTTCATACGCTTCTAACAGCAGGGCAACTTGAGATTGACGGAGAAACAATTGAAATTATTCCCACACCCGGCCACACCAAGGATTCAGTGTGCTTCTACAGCCCGCCCTGGCTTGTTTCCGGGGACACCCTTTTTAACGGCAAGGTGGGAAAGTGCTTTACAGGGGATGTGGATCTCTTTCTTTGCTCGGTTAAAAAAATTCTTGCACTTCCTGATGATACGCTCATATATCCCGGCCATGACTACTTTGAGGAGTACGTTGAGTTCATCCGCGCACTGGAGCCGGACAATGCCCGGCTGGACGCTTATTTTGAAAGTTATGATCCGGATAATGTCTGCACCCTGCTGGGTGAAGAGAAAAAAGTGAATCCCTATCTGCGGTTAAATGAAGATAAAATAATCTCGATATTAAAAAACAAGGGCCTTGCCGCAGAAACCGAGGCAGACCGCTGGCGTTCGCTTATTTCAATCATGTAGCGGCCGCCCTATATATCGAGCATGCTTACTTCCAGGGCATTGCTCTGGATGAAATTGCGCCTCGGCTCTACTTCGTCTCCCATCAGTATGGTGAAAATATCGTCTGTTTCAACAATGTTTTCCACCCTGACCTGAAGAAGGGTACGGGTTTCCGGGTTCATGGTTGTTGTCCACAGCTGATCCGGGTTCATTTCCCCGAGGCCTTTATAGTGCTGAATGGACAATCCTTTCTTTCCTTCCTCCATGAGATGGTCTATGAGCTTCTGCTTGCTTTTTACAACAACGGGTTCCTTATCCTTTTTTTCAAGAGTGTATACCTCAAACCTGTCCGTATCCCAAGGCGCAATGTTTTTATACAAAGAAAGGGCCTTCTGATAATTCTTTGAATGCACCAAGCCCCGGCCTATCTTTACCATGATCTGTTTTTTCTCCGACTGATCTTTAAACATCTCCTCGAGTTCATCTGCCTGGCGCGGATAGACCATCAGTTCGTAAACGTTTCTCTCCTCGTTCCAGGCGGGTTCTCCGGACGTAAAGCCATTTTCGGACAAGGCTATGCGCAGTTGACCGATTTTCTCCGAACTCTGCAGAAAACTTTTGTCCTCTATCCCCGTCTTTATCATAAGCTCGATTAATTCGGGATAAATACCGTGACGCTTGAGCCTGCCGAGAACCGTTAAATACTCCGCCATATCCGTTACAAAAAGATAGAACCTGTGCCCGGTCAGAATTTCACCTTCGGTGCCGGAGCCCGCGGCCCTTAAATATTTTTCGTCGCATGCCCGCTTCAGAATATGCTCTGTGTATTCCTTTTCATCTTTTAAATATATTTCGCTTTTGCCCCGGGTTAATTTGAACAGCGGGGGCTGGGCTATATAAAGATAACCTTTTTCAATTATTTCCGGCATCTGCCGGTAGAAAAATGTAAGCAGCAGGGTCCTGATGTGCGAGCCGTCCACGTCGGCATCTGTCATTATGATAATTTTGTGATATTTTATCCGGTTAATATCATATTCTTCACTGCCGATTCCCGTACCAAGTGCTGTAATCAGATTTTTTATCTCTTCGCTGCGAAGCAGCTTATCAAACCTTGCTTTTTCCACGTTTAAAATTTTCCCTCTAAGGGGCAAAATAGCCTGGATCTTTCTGTCTCTGCCCTGTTTTGCAGATCCGCCGGCGGAATCTCCCTCCACAATGAAAATTTCCCTTTTATCCGGGGCTGATTCCTGGCAGTCGGCAAGTTTTCCCGGAAGGGTTGAATCAAGCATTGAGCCTTTGCTTCTTGCAAGATCCCGGGCTCTCTTTGCCGCATCCCGTGCCCGGGCCGCATCCACGGCCTTGCTCATAACCTTTTTTGCGACCTGCGGGTTTTCTTCGAGAAATACGTTTAGTTTCTCGTTTATCAAAGATTCAACTATTCCCTTTACCTCGCTGTTACCCAGCTTGGTCTTGGTCTGGCCCTCAAACTGCGGAGACATGATCCTCACGCTTACGATCGCCGTCAAACCCTCCCGCACGTCATCGCCGGTTATCCTTGATTTCATTTTTTTCATGGCCTCCGAGGACGCCGCATACTGATTAAGAGTGCGGGTCAGACCGGTCTTAAACCCTATAAGATGAAAGCCGCCTTCGGCAGTATTAATGTTGTTTGCAAACGAGAAAAGCTTTTCATTATATGAATCGTTGTACTGGATTGCTATTTCAACCTGGATATCATTTTTTTTTCCCTCTATCAGGATAGGCTCATGTATTGCGGTATGCCTCCTGTTAAGATACTCTACAAATTCGGCGAGACCTCCTTCGTAGCAGAATTCTTCTTTCTGGTCTGTGCGCTCGTCTTCCAGGATTATGCGCACGCCCTTGTTTAAAAAAGCAAGCTCTCTTAAGCGACGGTTTAGGGTATCATAGTCGAATTCATCGGTGGTCATTATATCCGTATCAGGCTTGAAGCGTATCTTTGTACCGTGATTTTCGGTCTCACCGATTTCCCTGAGCTCGCTTGCCTTCTCCCCCCTGGCATAGGTTTGGTAATATATTGAGCCTTCATTATAAACCCATACCTCCAGGAAAGAAGACAGGGCGTTTACCACGGAAATCCCGACCCCGTGAAGACCGCCTGATACCTTATAGGAATTATGATCAAACTTGCCGCCCGCGTGCAGCCTGGTAAGAACAACTTCCAGTGCCGGAATCTGTTCCTCGTGATGTATTCCCACAGGAATACCGCGGCCGTTATCCTCCACGCTTACGGTGTTGTCTGTGTGTATGGTAACCTGTATGGTGTCGCAATAACCGGCCATTGCCTCGTCAATGCTGTTGTCCACTATCTCGTAGACCAGATGATGAAGGCCGGCGAAATCCAGGTTTCCGATATACATTGAGGGGCGCCTGCGCACCGCCTCAAGACCCTTTAATACGTTTATGCTGTGCTGATCGTAGATGTAATTATTGTTTTCCATAATTTTTATATCTTCATTGGCATTATTATGTTTAGATAGCTCAAATCGCCCTCGGCGCGGACAATACAGGGATTGTCCTCGTTCTTTATATTGAGCAGCACCTTGTCGGTATTGATGAAATTAACGGATTCTATGAAATATTTTGGATTAAACGCTATTTCCTGGGCTTCCCGGTCATATTCTATGCGCATGGTCTCCTTTGATTCCCCAAGCGCCGCGTTCACGGTGCGCATGGTTAACTGGTTGTTTTCCAGGTGAAAAACAACCCCCCGGTATTCATCGGAAGTCAGAATAGACATCCGCTTTAGCATCATCAGAAGCATATTTTTATCAAATATTATGTCATAATCGGGATCAGGGGAAAGAAGAGCGCTGTAGGAGGGAAAAGCGCCGTTTAAAAGCTTTACTATAATAGTTTCATTCTCCTTTGTAACCATGAAATAATTATCCTTTACCCCTGCCTGGATCCGTCCCTCCGTATCAAGAAACCTGTTTACCTCGCTTAAACCCTTCTTGGGGATAATTACTGTTTCGCCTCCGCTGAAGCCGGAGTCTGTATCAAATAAATAATCAACCTTGGCAAGGCGTTTAATATCAGTTGAGACCATTCTTAAAATTTTTTCAGAGCCGTTATCAATCCTCTCCATGTTTACCCCTATAAGATGTGCTCTTTTTTCATCACCCGAGACCCCCACGGAAACCGTTTTTTCAATCATTTTTTTCAGTTCGGGAGATTCCATGGTAAAATATTGTACATCCTCGATCTTCGGGGTATCAGGAAATTCTTCCGGATCCATTCCCACTATATGATACTCTACATTGTCGCCGGAAATTTCGATCCAGTTGTTTTCCAGCTCGGCCACCCGTACGACCTCTGTTGGAAAGTTTCTTATAATTTCGTAAAATTTTCGTGAATTTATAGCAACAGCCCCGTCCGCCTCCACTTCAGCGGGAAAAAAACCTTCAAATCCGGTTTCAAGATCGGTGGCTGTTATGCGGATGCCGGTATCGCCGGTTTGTATTAACACGTTTTCGGTAATAACCAGGCTGGTTTTTCTGCCGGTTAAGCCCTGGAGCCTGGATAAAGATTCAGAGACATCGCTTCTCTTAATTGTGATCCGCATAAAATATTCCTTATTTATATTAAGAATGAATAAATAATTATAAATTAGGATTGTTTATAATTAAAACAACCTTATAACATATTTGATTTAAAATATAAATAATATAAATGAGGTCTCAACACATGTTTTAATTAAAGGTATAAAACCTGACGGTTTTCCAGATGCTAAAAAAGGTTGTTTAAAAACATCGGGTTTTTAACAAAAAAATCAACAAAGCTTCCAAGATAAGATGAGAAGGTCGATCTCCCACGAGCTATGATATAATCA
>JBKHFD010000057.1:0-12798 GCA_046540355.1 Desulfobacterales bacterium | reverse complement strand
AATTCCCTTTTTCTCCCGCCCCTTTCATTATACTTATGAGATTGCCTTCTGCTTGAGAACACTTGTTTTTGTCCTGATATCTGATACACTTCCATTTGGAGAAAATATTTCCTGAAAACTAAAACCCTAAAAGAGGAGAGCCTTATGTTTGAGACGAAGGTAACGGAAATGTTCGGGGTGAAATACCCGATTATCCAGGGCGGGCTTATGTGGATTGCAAATGCGCAGCTTACCTCCGCTGTGGCAAACGCCGGGGGCATGGGTTTTATGACCGCTCTGAGCCTTCCGGACCCGGACGCATTGCGCGAAGAAATCCGCAAATGCAGAAAAATGACCGACAAGCCCTTCGGGGTCAATCTCACCTTTCTGCCCACTCTGCGCCAGCCAGACTATCCGGGCTATATCCAGGCCTGCATAGACGAAGGCGTAAAGTTCATAGAAACCGCCGGCCGCAGCCCGGAGCCCTACATGGAGCAGATAAAGTCTGCCGGCATCCGGGTGATCCACAAATGCACAACAGTGCGCCATGCCGTAAAGGCGGAAAAAATCGGATGCGACGCAATAAGCATAGACGGTTTTGAAGCAGCGGGCCATCCCGGAGAAGAGGATGTGACATCCCTGATACTTGTCCCCCTGGCCCGGGATGCGGTAAGCATCCCTGTCATCGCATCGGGCGGATTTGCAGACGGCCGCGGACTTGTGGCCGCCCTTGCCCTCGGGGCCGAGGGCATGAACATGGGCACCCGCTTTGTTGCCACAAAAGAAGCCCCCGTTCATGACAAAATCAAGCAAGCCCTTGTTCAACACGGGGAAACAGACACCCGACTGATAATGCGCAGCCTTCGCAACACGGAGCGGGCCCTTCACAATCCCGTAGTTGACAAGGTACTGGAAATTGAAAGCAAAGGAAACACTCAAATAGAGGATATCGCGCCCTATGTGTCCGGTGACAGGGGGAAAAAGATGCTTGAAAACGGCGATATCGAAAGCGGGGTGCTTTCAGCAGGTCAGTGCATGGGCCTGATAAGAGACATTCCCTCCTGCGGGGAACTTCTTGAGCGGATAATTAATGAAGCAGAAACAATTGTAAAAGAAAAATTCGGCAATATAGCAGCCAACCGGTAGAGACTTTTTAAGGAAGGGAGGTAAAATGACCTACAGCACAATTGAGTTCGAAAAAAAAGATCATATCGGTTTTCTGTTTTTAAACCGTCCTGAAGTGCTAAACGCGCTTAGTGAAAAAATGGGCGAAGAGCTGAGCGACTGCCTGGACAGGGCCGCTTCTGACGATGATCTCCGGGTACTGATATTAAGCGGCAGGGGAAAGGCCTTTAGCGCGGGAGCGGATCTTGAAATGTTTAAGCAGCGATACGAGTCTTTCCGGGAAAAAGGGCAGCCTGAAAGTACCCAAAGGGCCGGACTCCCGAAAGCCTTTATCAATTTCCCCAAGCCTGTAATTGCCGCGATAAACGGGGCGGCTGTGGGATTCGGCATAACAATGCCTCTTAACTGCGATATCCGCATTGCCTCGTCTGAGGCAAAATTCAGCTTTGCCTTTGCCCGCGTGGGAGTTACACCCGAGTTCGGCAGTTCCTATTTCCTGCCGCGCATGGTTGGATACGGCAAAGCGGCGGAACTGGTATTTACCGCAAAAATGTTTGACGCGGCCGAAGCCCTTGATATCGGACTGATCAACCGGATAACCGAGCCTGAGGAACTTCTGGACGAAGCAGAAAAAATGGCCCGCCAAATTGCTGATCTGCCTGCCTCCGCAATAAGTGAGGCAAAAAAACTGCTTCGCCACGGATATCAGTCCACTCTGGAGCAGGTTCTGGACTACGAGGCTCTGGTCTTCCAGCACGCCACGCAGAACCAGGAGCATTATGATGCCGTATGTCGCATCAAAGAGGATCTAAAGAAAAAGGACTCAGGAAAATAGGCGGGAAAGCCAAGCCATGGACAACAAATTCGAAAATTTTATTGAAAATACTTTTGCCCTGCCTGAAAACGAGGGCGAAAACAAGGTGATGGATCTTAAGACTGCTGTGGCGCGCCATATACATCCCGGTGCCAACATTCACATTGCAGTGACCCACTGCTGCTCATATGCCGCAGTTCTTGAAATAGCACGCCGCTTCCACGGTTGGCGTCCCGATTTCACGCTTATCATGCGGGGCATCCGGGATACGGTCATTATCCTGCTGCATATGGGATTGATTAAAAGAGTAATCACGGCTTTTTCGGGAAACGTTTATCCCTGGTACGGCCCGAACCCGGTATGCCAGAAAGCTTATGCGGAAAAAAATGTGGAACTCGAGGAATGGAGTATACTCACTTTCCCCCTTATGCTCATGGCAGGTGCCCTCGGCGTACCTGCCATGCCCACAAACTCCCTTCTGGGAAGCAGCCTGGCGGAAACCAATAATCAGAAATTCACAAAAATTGACGACCCCTTTGGCACAGGCAGGTCCATGGGCCTGGTAAAAGCCCTTAATCCGGACATATCCATTGTCCACGGTGCAGCGGCGGATCGCGAAGGCAACACTATCCTTACGGCCCCGTACAGCGAAAGCCTGTGGGGCGCAAAGGCAAGCAAAGGCGGAGTTCTTGTAACTGTTGAAAAAATCGTAAGCACTGAATTCATACGCCGCCATGCCCACCTGGTAAAACTTCCGGCCTACATGGTCAAATCAGTTTCAGAGGTGCCCATAGGGGCCCATCCGGGCGGGGTCTGGCATCAGGGGCTGCAGGATTTTGAACCCTATGGCGAAGACTACAAATTCATGACCGAATTCAACAAGGCCTGCAAGGACACCGGGGCACTCGACAAATGGATCGAAAACTGGGTTCTTAACTGCCCCGCTTTTGAGGATTACAGAGCAAAGCTGGGCGCAGAGCGCATACTGAGCCTTAAGGGAAGCACCCACAGGGACGCCTGGCGCTTTGAAGAGGCTGAAGTGCGGGAAAAAATATCAGAAAATCCTTCTGCAAACGTCACGGAACAAATGGTGGTGATTGCAGCCAGGATAATCCGGGAAAAGATTTTAAAAGCCGGATACCGCACCATGCTGGCCGGCGCGGGAACGGCCAATCTGGCCGCCTGGCTGGCAAAGTATCAGCTAAAGGACCAGGGCCATATTGTGGAGCTGATGGTGGAGCTTGGCTATTTCGGAAATTCGCCCAGGCCTTCAGAACCCTTTCTGTTAAACTTCGGCAATTTTTCAACCTGCAAGATGCTCACAGAGACCACAGATACTCTCGGAGTGTTTACCGGGGGCGCAACCAACCGCTGCCTCGGGGTCCTGGGGGCCGCCCAGATAGATCAGTTCGGCAACATCAATTCAAGCTGGGTCTCTGAAAACATGTATGTCACCGGTTCAGGCGGCGCAAATGACGTTGCAACCGGAGCCTGTGAAACCATGATGATCATGCGCCAGTCCAAAAGGCGGTTTCTGGAAAAAGTTCCTTTTATAACTGCTCCGGGCTCCAGGATAAGCACCCTGGTCTCGGACATGGGGGTTTTTGAAAAGACAGGAGACGACGATACCTTTACATTGACCCGGGTATTTGCAGATCCCGGCGGAGCTGACACAGATGAAACAGTGGAAAGAATCCGGGACAAATGCGGCTGGCATGTAAAAACCGCCGGTGATCTGCAGGTGATCAACCCGCCTGAACCGGAAGAACTCAGGCTTTTGCGGGTATTTGACCCGCACAGGTATTATTTGAAGTAATTTTGAGGCATCCCCGCGATTCGATCCGCAAGATGACCCACGGCAATTGCGTAATTAACCGAATGGTTCCAGCGCATGATTGCCCGGAAATTGTCGTATACCATAAAAGCCGGGCCGTCTTTTCCCTGCGGGATAACTATAGAGCCCTCCATGTCGGCCTTCGGCAGGGACGAGCCGTCGGCCCGCCTTATTCCTAGTTCGGACCATTCCTTTAAGGATTTTTTGATATCAAGGGAGGCAAGATCCCGGTCAAAGTTCTCCGGAAGGCTTACCCGCCTGCCCCAGCGCTCGCCTTTCTGCCAACCCATGTTTGAAAGATAGTTGGCGGCGGATGCAAAAGCATCAGGGACGCTTCCCCAGATGTCCTTGCGGCCGTTGCCCGTGTAATCCACGGCATATCCGGTAAAAGTTGAGGGAAGAAACTGCATGTGTCCCATTGCACCGGCCCAGGAACCCTTCATTTCATCCGGAGTTATATGGCCTTGCTCGACTATCTGCAGAGCTTCAAAAAGCTGGGACCTGAAAAAATCGGAGCGTCTCTGGTCATAAGCCAGAGTTGCAAGCGCCTCAATTACCTGAAAGCCGCCCATATAATCGCCAAAATTTGTCTCCATCCCCCAGAACGCAATAATATAGCGAGGCGGCACACCGTATTCGGCATAAATTTCGTTTAAAAGAACCCGGTGCTTTTCAAGCAGCTGCCTTCCGCGTTTTACCCTTTTCTCATCCACGCGCCTGTGTATATAGGTCTGAAAGGTTTGTATAAACTCGGGCTGGCTGCGGTCGAGCTCCACTACCCGGGTTATGGGTGAGACGTCTTTCAGTGCGGCATCCAGAGTTTTATCGGAAATACCTCTCTGCCTGGCTTCTTTGCGAAGCGACTCCAGCCAGTCATCAAACGCCCCGTCTGAATAGGCGGGGATCTCCCCTGATACATCCGCCTCCTGTGATGCCAGCACATCCCCGTTTAACGGCGCAAGCATCAGGGCCGCCATGATCAAAGCCGCCGCAACTACAATTTCCCCGCGTCTTAATGCACTTCTGACAAATCTTTTCAAATTTTTTATTCCGTTCTCATCACCCTGTTAAGGCAATGATTTATGCACTGAAAATCATCAGTATTGATGGACTCGTAAAAAGCAATTTACACCGCCGCGGCGGTATTTTTGCAGGAAGGAAACCCTGCGGTCGGGGTCAGTTTTTTCGCTCCTGACCGCAAGCGCTCAATGTCGCTTCAGGGAGTAAGGGCGATCCGCTGGCCGTCGATCTCGATGCGGGTTTTGCAATAAGTTAACTTTTCAATGATCCGGCCTTCTTTAAAATGAATCACATCCACGCCGCGGCGCCTTTCGAATTTTCCTTCATAACCTTTCTCGGGTGAGGGCCACTCCAGCCTCCAGCGGTAGAGCACTTTTTGCGTATACTCATCCACAAACAGATCCTCGGAAATGAACCGAAACCCGCCATGGTTTTCAAACCACGGCTGCCAAGCCTTTCGGAGGGCATTTTTTCCCGACACCTTACCGCCTGTCCAGTTTTCAAAAAGAATGTCATCATGAAAAAGAGCCAGAACACCCTCAAGGTCGTGGGCATCCCAGGCAAGATTCCATTTTTCCATGGCTTCCACAAGATCTTGTCTTGAAAGTGACATGAGATTTCCTTTCCGGATAATCTAATGATTTAATCCCTTATTCTCATTTATTTTCTTCCGCATGCTTTGCGTATTGCCACATGCGTGCAAATACTTCTATACCCGTTTCAGGGTAGTTAAAGACCGGAATTTCGTATTCCATGAGGAAAGAACTAAGGACCGCCTGCTGCCCCGGATCTCCCAGCAGTGAAAAAAACACGGGTTTGTTGGCTCTCTGCCTTATCATTTCCGCCAGCGGTTGAAGCTTCTCAGTGTCGTAAGCGGCAAAGGAAATAAAGAAAATGCCGTCCACGCCCTGATCGTCAAAAAGAGCCTCCATAATGGAAATTGACGTTTTTTCAAAGCCGTGAACATTCATGTCCGGATAAGTGTCCACCGGGTTTTTTCGTTTTGCTGGGGTGGATATAACCGTTGCCAGGCGGTCCGGAGTCTCGCCCCTGAAGGAGGCCAGTTCCAGCCCTGTTTCAGATGCGCGGTCAATGGACATGATGGCCTGGGCGCCACTGAAGGTGACAATGGCTATCCGGTTGCCCTGCGGAAGAGGCGCCCACTGAAAACCCATTATCATGGAAAGCATCTCGTCTATTTTTTTTGCCCGCAGAACACCCGCCTGGCTCAGGATACCATCAAGAACGTCGTCATTTACGGCCATGCT
Organism: Desulfobacterales bacterium; assembly: GCA_046540355.1. Lineage (GTDB taxonomy): Bacteria > Desulfobacterota > Desulfobacteria > Desulfobacterales > Desulfosalsimonadaceae > Desulfosalsimonas. The sequence goes on along the minus strand of JBKHFD010000057.1, from coordinate 6,758 downwards.
CGCAGTATGTGATGTCGTGGCAGTGGTACCCGCCTTGCTTCGTCCTCCCTTGAGCAGGATCACCGGTTTCTGACGGACCGCCTTGCGGGCTGCTTCGAAAAACCGACCCCCGTCGCGAATATCTTCAAGGTACATCCCGATAACCCGGGTCTGTTGGTCTCCGGCCAAATATTCCATGGCGTCGCTTTCGTCAACATCCACCTTGTTGCCCAATCCCAGTCCTTTTGAAATGCGATAAACAGGAAAAGCACTCATGTGCATAAGCAGGGCCCCGACGAAGATGCCTGACTGAGCGGCGAATCCCACGGATCCGGGCGTCAGCATATTCCTGTTGGCAAAATATGAGGTAGTCAGTCCGGTTTCTGTATTAACCAGGCCCAGCGTGTTGGGCCCGAATCCCCGTATATCTGCGTCCCGCAGAATAGTATGGATTTCCTCCTGAATGGCGCGGCCAGCGTCACCGGATTCAGAAAATCCCTCCGAGGATATCACCACTCCCTTAACGCCTTTGCGGGCGCAGGCCCTGAGTGCTTCCGGCACCGCGGAAGGCGGAATGATCATTGAAACCAGATCAATATCAAAGGGAACCTCCTGGATGGATCGATAAAACGGAACCCCCCGGAATTCTCCGCCATTGGGATTAATGCCCGCGATGCGTCCTTTGAAACCTTGATCCATGAGGGTGGCGATCAACATGGCCCCCGGCTTTGATGGGTCCCGGGACGCGCCGAAGATAGCTATATTTTTTGCTTCCAGTACCTCTTTTACGGATCTTGTCAAACCGGTCTCCTTGTCGCGGGTTTCGGATATGCGGACTTACGGTGGCGCGCCCGGCAGGATTCGAACCTGCGGCCTACGGATTCGAAGTCCGGCGCTCTGTCCAGCTGAGCTACGGGCGCATGGCTTGGCGGCGCTTTGTTTGAGAAAAAATGGGGTGAGTGATGGGACTTGAACCCATGACCCCCAGGGCCACAACCTGGTGCTCTGCCGACTGAGCTACACTCACCATATTCAAGCCATGCACATGTATCAAAAAAGCAAACCTGTTTCAAGCCTTTTCTCCTTATTACTTTATAATATAAAAACTGGTCAATAATTTTCAAGCTACAGGCCCGTCAAACTTCTTATTGACCACTGAAGCCATTTTGATTACCTTACTCTCAATTTAGGTTACATATTTTTTCTAGTGCAAAAATAAAACCGGAGATCATAATGAAAAATTCCACAAAAGCAGTTGTAAGGATAATAACCGGAGCCGTGCTCGCCGTTGTTCTGGCGCGGCTGTTTCGCCCCGAAGCCGGCCCCGCGTTTGCCGCGGGCCTGTTTATCGCCCTGGTGGGTGCTGCATACGGTCTGGAGTTTCTCCACAAAAGAGACAAATAAAAGCGGGGAACCCGGGTTGAAACAAATAATCCTCGGCACAGCCGGCCATATAGATCACGGAAAGACAAGCCTTATAAAGGCTGTCTCGGGCACGGACACGGACCGCTTAAAGGAGGAGAAGAAAAGAGGAATAACCATAGAGCTGGGTTTTGCCTCGATAGATCTGCCAAGCGGGCTCCATATAGGCGTGGTGGATGTGCCGGGCCATGAAAAATTCGTCAAGAACATGGTGGCGGGAGCCACCGGCATAGACGTAGTAGCCATGATAGTTGCCGCAGACGAGGGTGTCATGCCCCAGACCCGCGAGCACATGGAGATCTGCAGCCTGCTCGGCATCCGCTACGGTTTTGTTGTCCTCACCAAGGTCGATGCAGTGGACGAGGAGTTCCTGGAGCTTGTAACAGAGGACGTAAGCGACTTCATGAAGGGAACATTCCTGGAGGACTCCCCGATAGTGCCGGTTTCCTCCGTTACCGGCCAGGGGCTTGATGAATTTATAAATACCCTTGACAGATACTGCACCGCCCTACCCGATCGTCCGCCAAGCGGCATATTCAGACTGCCCATCGACCGGGTGTTTTCCATGAAGGGGTTCGGAACCGTGGTAACCGGCACCCTGGTTTCAGGCCGGATCGGCACGGGAGAGCAGGTGATGGTGTATCCTTCCGGCTTAACCACAAAAATACGCGGAATCCAGGTCCACGACCACTCGGTTGAGTCCTCTGAGGCAGGGCTTCGCACGGCCATTAATTTCCAGGGGGTTGACAAGCATGCAATAAACCGCGGCGATGTTCTTGCAAGACCCGATACCCTTATACCTTCCTACATGATAGACGTGGATCTCCAACTGCTTGAAAGCTGCGAGAGGCCCCTTAAAAACCGGGACAGGGTTCGCTTTCACATAGGCACAAGCCAGGTGCCCTGCAATATTATCCTTCTGGACCGGGAAGTGCTAGAACCCGGGGAGACAGCACCGGTCCAGGCCCGGCTTAAAAGGCCCCTGGCCTGCATTCGCGACGACAGGTTTGTCATAAGAAGCTATTCGCCGGTGCGCACGCTGGGCGGCGGCAGAATTTTAAATCCTGCGCCTCCCAAACACAAACGCTTCCGCAGCGAAACAATAAAACAGATAGGCCGTCTTCTGGACCCTGATCCTGAGACACTTGCGGCGGATCACATAGCCATGGCCGGATATGATGAAAGATCCTTTGCCGAACTCAAGGTTCTTGCCAATCTCACTGACAAGGCCCTTGAAGCCGCTTTGGGAAAGCTTCTCTCAAACCGCAACATAGTGCAAACAGAACGAAGCGAAAAAAAATACCTGCATTATTCAGTGCTTGAGGATTTCCGGGAATCCATTACTGAAAAGCTCTCAGCCTATCACAGGGCAAATCCGCTTAAAGAAGGCATGCCCAAGGGGGAATTGCGCTCAAAGTTCCCGGATATAAAGACCTCCAGGCTGTTTAACCAGTTAATCAACATCCTTATCAAAGAAGAGGTAATTGCCCGGAGCGATGACATCATCAGGCTTGCAGGTCACAAGGTGACCCTGCAGACAGAACAATCGGACCTGAAGGAAAAGATTCTTTCGATTTACGCTGAAAAGGGCCTGCAGCCGCCCTATCTTAAAGAACTGCCCGGCCTGCTCAATGCCGGGCCGGCCCAGATCAAAAACGTGCTTATGCACCTGGTGGACGAAGGCAGAATTGTAAAAGTAAAGGAGGAACTGTTTTTCCACGCGGATGCGATCCGAAATTTAAAGACCAGGCTCGTGGATTTTCTTTCAGAAAACGACGAGATAACCCCGGCTCAGTTCAAGGAGATGACAAAAGCCTCCAGAAAATACACTATCCCCCTGTTTGAATATTTTGACGCGGAAAACGTAACCATAAGGGTCGGGGATGTAAGAAAGCTGCGCAAAAAAGCCGCAGGCCGATAAAATCCCATGTATAAGATTACAGTGACTTTTTCTATATCTGATTTCACTCTTGTCCAAAAACTAAATTTTGTAGTTTAACGAGTAATGCCCGGCGATGAAGGGGCTTGAAAAAAATCTTCCTTGTTTTGCCATCGCCAGGCGATGGCCTCCATAATAAAGGTTATTGTGGAAGCCAATATATCTGAAACTTTAGAAATGTATATTTTATTTACGGATAAGCTCTAAAAAGAAAGTCGGATGAACCGAAAATTTCAACTCCTTTTCCGGTTTTCAAAGGATAGCATCATCTCCGGCGGGATCGAATTTATAAAATGACTATCATTTGAAACAAACAAGTCGACCCGGGCATACAGACCAGAGGCGATAATCAGGGTATCCATGGTCCTCAATGTTTTCCAGTTCACCCGTTCGTCCTGACCGACACAGTCCAGGACCCCGGATGTAATCTCCTGACAATGACTGTTGGGGAAATTTAAGAGATAATTCCTTACGGATGTTGCGATATCGATTTTACCTGACCTCAAGGGTCCCTGCATGACTTCAGATACAGAAAGAATTGATATTACAGCACTGCCGCAGCCTTCTTCTATCATGGAAAACAACTGCCGGGACAACTGATGGTGAGGCGCTATTTCTTCTGTCAAATAAATAATGATATTGCTGTCAATCAGCACTTTCTTGCCGCGGACGGATTTTTTCAGGGTTCTTACATCAATCATCCGCTCGGTCTTTCCGCGATTCATTAAGAAAGGCTTCAACGTTTTCGGGGGTATCCCCTATGGTCTTTTGCGTTAAGCCGGTCAATTTCTGCGTAAAGGAGGGAACCGTTTCCAATATCAGTTGATTTTTATCCCTGTGGATCAACACGCTGCTTCCCGGTTTGATATTCATTTCCTTGCGGATGCGTGCCGGCAAAACAATGTATCCTCTTTTGGATACTGTCACAGTTTCTGGTTTCATGCTGCAAATCTCCTTTTAAGCGGTTAATTTTATAATATGCAGCATAAATTATTGTGTCAACTTTTTTTCATTGTTCCGCAGGGAATGCCGAATGGCCGAAGGGGTCGGATGTGTCGGCCGAATTGGCTATATAACTTCCCCCTAAATCAAAAAATATTTGCCACAAAAGCCTGTTCTTATCCCATAGAATTGCCTTTTTGCAATCAAAACTTACATTGTAAGGAACTGTTGCTTCTTTCAATACATAAGCAGCCCCTGAAGCCTCGCTGCTGATACGTCTGTACCTTGCCTTTATCCCAGGCTTGGCTTTGATACCCTCAACAAATTTTTCCGCTGATTATATTCCTGCCTGATCCTGCCTGCCACAAGCTGCAGTGCACGGGGGACTGCTTCACGATCATGGTTGCTGTACACCAGAACCGGAAGAAAGTATCTGTTGGCTCTTTCCGTTTTACGGGTTAAATTTTTTTAAGGATGATCACGGGTAGAAGGCGATTAAACAGGAAACAGATCAACTTATTTTTGGGAATTAAGTGTTGATGCTCTCGTAAAAAGTCTGATTTTAGATGGCGCCGGAAAAAGTTCAAGATCAAGGCTTGCGCAATTTTGAAGAATGCAGCGTACTTAGCCGTACGTGAAATTCTGAAAAATTGCGCGTAACGCAGATATTGGACTTTTTACGGTGCCATCAAGTGTTAAGTGGTAAGTTTTAAGTGTTAAAGGGGGGGGAGGTGGCGGGCGAGCTGCTCTGCTATGGCGTCCAGATATAGCATGCCCTGGAGGGTCAGGCGGCAGCTGGTGGTGTCAAGGAACATGTGGCCAGAATCTGTGAAGCGGTCAAGGGTTGGTGCAAATATGTTTTTGAAGTCTGTTTTAAAACGGTCTTCAAATTCCCTGATGTCTATGCCCTCGCAGCGGCGCAGACCCAGATATAAAGCTTCGAGCATTAACTGGGAGGAAGAGAGCTGTTCTGTTTCTTTTGTGGGAAGTATGCCCGACTCAAGGAGGGATATGTAGGACTCAAGGGTTTTGGTGTTCCAGAAGCGCTCGGGCTCTATATATGAATGCGCCGAGGGACCCAATCCCATGTAAGGGATATTTTGCCAGTATTTCTGGTTGTGCTGCGAGCGGGTCTGGGCTGAGGATGAAAAGTTTGAAATCTCGTAGTGCTCATATCCCCTTGATCCAAGAAATTTCGAGGCCTGAATAAACATTGCAGAAACCCGGTCTTCTGCGGGCATGGAAAATCCGCCGGCCTCCATGTCGGCATACATTTTCGTACCCGGCTCAAGGGTGAACATGTAGCAGGAAATATGCGAGGGGCTAAAGGCGGCGGCAGCTGCAAGGTCCTTTTGCCAGGATCCCTTGTTCTGGCCGGGAAGGCCGTATATGAGGTCTAAGCCAATGTTTTCAAAACCTGCTTTTTGGGCTGCATACAGGGCTCGCGCCGCCTGGGAGGAAGAATGTATTCTTCCCAGAAAGGAAAGATTTTCATCGTTAAAGGACTGGACTCCTATGTTTATCCGGTTTACGCCCGCGGACTTAAGGGCCTTTAAGGTTTTTTCCGGGATTGTGCCCGGATTTGCCTCAATGGTGATTTCCGGGTTTGGAAGAATTGAAAAATTAAGGTGCAGTGCCTCAAGTATGTGTTCCACATCCATGGGCTCAAGGGTCGTGGGAGTGCCGCCGCCAAAATAAACAGTGTCAAAGGAGGCATGGGCCACCGAATATGTGCGCATTCTTATTTCGCGGACAAGGGCATATTTGTAGGCATCCTTGCGGGAGGTATCCTCAGTGGAATAAAAATCGCAGTACGGGCACTTGCGCACGCAGAACGGAATGTGTACGTAGAGCCCCCGGGTCATACCTTCCTATCTTTTCTCTATAAATTCTTCAACAGTCAACCCTATGTCCCTGCAAATTTGTTTTAGCAATATTGGAGAAACGTCCTTACCACCATGAAAAGGAACCGTTGTACGTCTGCCATCAGTATGACGGAATTGCTTGTGTGAGCCACGCTAGCGGACTTCCTTGAAATCAAGCCGGATCAATATATCAGAAACCTCTTTGGGCTTAAGCACCGGTATTTTAGTCACTTTACGCCACCATAACTGTTTGAGTACCTACAAATTCAGCTTCCAGTTCAGGAGTGCCGTCTTCAAGAAGCATTGCAGTAACTTCTTTTAAATTATTGTTTAGCGCATCCAGAGTTTCCCCCTGAGAGTGGGCACCTGGGAAACCCGGAATATAGCCTACATAGAGTCCTGTATCAGGGCATTTATCCACCACAGCCGTAAAGGTTCTCATCTCATACCTCCTGTGTTTTTGGTAAAGCCCTATATCACGTTTTATATTTTATAACAAATATACTGATTTATTAAAGCCTTATCAAGATTTAAGCCCCGCGGTTTTTGTTTATTTAAAAGAAGCTGTCACACAAATCTCCTCATTATTTCGTCTATTACCTGGTCTGCAT
>JBKHFD010000056.1:0-12948 GCA_046540355.1 Desulfobacterales bacterium | reverse complement strand
GTTCAAGGGCCAAGGGCCAAGGGCCAAGGTTCAAGGTTTAAAAAAATAAAAACAATGCCTTTTAGCATGTGGCAAAAAGTTATTTGGAGTGCGCGGTCCCGGGCCTTGGCCACAGGGCTTCCTTCCTGTAAAAACCTCAAATGAGGTTAGATGCTTCCAAGGAAACCCAAGGTCGGGGTCGGTTTTTGAAGCGACATTGAGCGCTTGCGGTCAGGAGCGAAAAAACTGACCCCGACCGCAGGGTTTCCTTCCTGCAAAAATACCGCCGCGGCGGTGTAAATTGCTTTTTACGAGTACATCAAAATTATAAGTACATTTGCAAGGAAATCGAAAACAGCGGAAAATGTCAACCGTATTCTTTTGATCAGATAACCGGAAAGAGTCTGCAAAAAAATGACCCGGCTCCCGCGAATTCCTGCCAGGCGGCTCTGTGGTACGGCCTGTCCGGCCAGGTGTTAAGGGAATCGGCATGGCGGGTAAACACCCGGTGCCAAACTGAGAGGTGTTTACCGGAAATTGCCGGAAATTCAGTATTTTGCTTGACATTGGAATTGCCGCTTTGATATTAAAAATATTTTATATCAATAAACTGTGACAGATTAGGGAAATCACAACCTTTCAGGCGGATTTTTGCGCTCATGTTGTGACCGGTTTTTACCCGTATTGGTTTTAACTTATATAGCAGGAGGTAATCATGCAAAGAAGAATCACACAGGTTGGCGTTATAGGTTCAGGTATCATGGGAGGCGGAATAGCCGCCCTGCTTGCCGGCGCCGGTATCAAGACCCTGCTCCTCGACATCGTCCCCTTTGATCTGTCCGAGGAGGAAAAAAAGGATCCCAAGGCAAGAAACCGCATTGTGGAAAAGGGGCTTAAGGATGCGATAAATTCAAAACCGCCCCTTTTCATGGACAAGAAAAACGACCCCAGGCTTATTACAACCGGCAATCTTGAAGACGACATCGACAAGCTTGCCGACTGCGACTGGATCGTGGAAGTGGTGGTGGAGAAACTCGAAGTCAAACAGGACCTTTTTAAAAAGGTGGACAAGATCCGGAAGAAAGGCACTGTGATCAGTTCCAATACTTCTGGCATCCCGCTGAAGGATATGTCCGAGGGTTTGAGTGACGATATGAAACAGCATTTTCTCGGCACCCATTTTTTCAACCCGGTCCGCTACATGCACCTTCTTGAAATTATCCCCGGCCCCGAGACCAGGAAGGACGTGCTCGAGTTCATGGCCGATTTCTGCGAAAAGTATCTGGGCAAGGGCGTAGTCTGGGCAAAGGATACACCGAATTTCATCGGCAACCGCATAGGTATCCAGGGAATGGGAAAAGCCATGAATGCAATGCTTGAGCACGGCCTTACGATTCCCGAGGTTGATGCTATTTTCGGCCAGCAAATGGGGCGCCCCAAGACAGCGACATTTAAGACCGCCGACCTGGTGGGACTGGATACAATGTATCATGTGGCAAAAAACTGCTACGAAATGTGCCCGAAAGACGAGATGCGCGATACCATGGATCTGCCCGGATTTGTGACTAAAATGGTGGAAAACAACATGCTGGGCAACAAGACCGGGGGCGGATTCTATAAAAAGGAACGCGATGAAAATGGAAAAACCATCCGCAAGGTAATCAACCCGGAAACGTTTGAATACGAGCAATACGGAAAGGCGGATTTTCCATGCCTGCAGGAGGCAAAGAAGAAAAGCTCTCTTTCCGGAAAAGTCCGCGCCATAGTATATGGTGATGACAAGGGAGCAAAATACGCCTGGGACGTGATTGCAGACAGCCTGATTTATGCGGCAAATCGCATCCCCGAGATTTCCGATACAATTGTGGATATAGACAATGCCATGAAGTGGGGCTACAACTTTGAAACTGGCCCGTTTGAGGCATGGGACGCGATGGGGGTCAGGGAATCGGTTGAAAAGATGGAAAAAGAGGGCCGCCCTGTCCCGGATAAAATAAAGAAATTCCTGGAGGCGGGAAACGAGACTTTTTATAAGATCGAAGGCGGCAGAAGATATTTTTACGATTTTGCCTCCGGCAGCTACAAGCCCGTGCCTGTAAGCGAAAAGCAGATAAGCCTCTATAACCTGCGCCAGGAAAACAAGGTGGTCAAGTCGGTGCCTTCATGCTCGTTAATAGACCTGGGCGACGGCGTATTTGATATCGAGTTTCATACAAAGATGAATGCCGTAAACCGCGAGATGGTCGACTTCATGCTTGAAGCCCACGAGTATGTAAGGGAAAACGGCGTGGGTGTCGTGGTGGGCAACCAGGCATCAGGCATGCCCGCCCCGTTTTCCGCCGGTGGTGATCTGGCCTACATGCTGGGGCTGGCAAAGGAAGGCAAATTTTCCGAGATCGACGAGTTTATAAAAACCGTGCATCAGAGCATAATGGCTTCCAAGTATGCTCCTTACCCGGTGGTGGCGGCTCCGTTCGGCCTGGCCCTTGGCGGGGGCGCAGAGTCCTGCCTGGCAGCAGACCGGGTGGTGGCAAATGCCGATCTGTTCATGGGCCTGGTGGAAGTCGGCGCGGGTCTGGTTCCGGGCGGCTGCGGAATGATGCATTTGTGGCAGAACTATATAAAATACAAGCCCCAGGTGGCAACCATAACTGATTATGCAGGCTTTTTCGTCCAGGCCTTCATGCACGTGGCACAGGCAAAGGTTTCGAATTCCGCGGCGGAAGCCAGAAACAGCGGTTTTCTGCGGCCGGCCGACAGGATCGTGTTCAACAAGGATCTTTTGATAGGCGAGGCAAAGAAGGAAGTTCTCAAAATGGTGGACGACTGCTACGTGCCGCCGCGCAAGGAGAGATATCCAGTGTTCGGCCGGGAGGCCCAGGGAATGGTCTGGGCTGAAATGCTCAGCATGAAAGTTGGCGGGTTCATAACTCCTCACATGGAAACCATATCCAAGAGGGCCTGCTATTGCATGGCCGGCGGTGACGTCCCCCAGGGAACCCAGGTCAGTGAGGAGTACCTGATGAAGCTGGAACGCGAAGCCTTTGTGGACCTCTGGAGAACGGAAGAGACCCAGAAAATGGCCGAACACATGATGAATACAGGTAAGCCCTTGTTCCTGTAGTAGAGTAAACAACAACCGAAAGTTAGGAGGATATAAAGATGAGAGAAGCCTATATTGTCACATCACTCCGTACTCCGGGCTGCCGCAGGGGCAAAGGCGCATTTGCCCAGACCCGGCCCGAGGACCTGCTAAAGACCGTAGTTGGCGAAGTGGTGGAAAGAACACAGGGTGTGGAGAAAAAGGATGTTGAAGATATCCTTATTGGTTGCGCGTTTCCCGAGGCTGAACAGGGAATGAACATAGGCCGGGTTATTGCCCAGATGAGCGGTTTTCCTGATTCAACGTGCGGTGCCACGGTAAACCGGTTTTGTTCCTCCGGTTTGGAGGCAATTTCCATACAGCTCATGAGAATTAAGTCAGGATGGTGCGATGTAGCAATTGGAGGGGGAATCGAATCCATGACTATTGTGCCCATGGGCGGCAACATTCTTCGTCCCCATCCCAAGTGGGCAAAAGAGAATCCGGATGTTTATATATCCATGGGTGCTACTGCTGAAAACGTGGCCAACAGGTATAACATCACCAGGGAAATGCAGGATGAATTTGGTTATCATTCCCAGATGAAAGCTGCCAATGCGAAGAGAAACGGCCTTTACAAGGAGATTGTACCCACCCCGGCCTCAAGATTTGTGGAAAAAGACGATGAATGGGTCGAGGAGACCTTTGTCCAGGATTTTGACGACGGTATCCGGGAGACCACAACAATGGAAGGTCTTGCCAAACTGCGCCCGGCTTTTGCAGCAAACGGGTCTGTCACGGCCGGAAACTCCTCCCAGACCACCGACGGTGCGGGTGCCACCCTTATCATGAGCGAGGATGCGGTAAAAAAGTATAATGTCAAGCCGGTTGCAAGAATTGTGTGCAGTACGGTTGCCGGCGTTAGAGCTGATGAAATGGGGGTTGGTCCTGCATACGCTATCCCGAAGCTGCTTAAGATGACCGGAAAGAAACTCGAGGATATAGGCATTTTTGAAATAAATGAAGCCTTTGCATCCCAGGCCATTTACTCCCTTCAGCAGCTTGGCATGTATGAAGACAAGAGCCTGTGGGCCTCTGACAGTGACAAGAGAATTGTCAATGTAAACGGCGGAGCCATTGCCCTGGGCCATCCCCTGGGATGTACCGGGGCCAAGCTTTGTGCCCAGCTCATGACAGAGATGCAGGCCCGCGGTGTGAAATACGGCGTGGAATCAATGTGTATCGGCGGCGGCATGGGCGCGGCCGCCTTGTTTGAACTGGTGGAATGACCCAGCGCAGACCGAAGTTTTAACGAATTAAAAAAGGCGCCGGGATTTACCCGGCGCCTTTTTAAGGAAATCCCCCGACCTTGGGTTTCCTTGGGAGTCATTTTTACAGAATTATTTGTTTTTCTTTTCAAAGTCCTTCATAAAGGAAACCAGTTTTTCAACAGCCTCCACCGAGACTGCATTATAGATCGAGGCTCGGCATCCCCCGACCGAGCGGTGACCTTTAAGCCCGCCAAGGCCGTTTTGAGCCGCTTCCTCTATGAATTTCTTTTCCATGTCCTCGTCCGGGAGCCTGAAGGTGATGTTCATAAGAGAGCGGCTGTCCCTGTCAGCGGTTCCTTTGTAAAAATCGCTTTCATCGATTGCTGTATACAGGATATCGGCTTTTTTCCGGTTTATTTCCTCCATCTCCGAAAGTCCGCCCACTGTTTCCTCCAGCCATTTCAGAACCAGCTGAACTGTATAGACGGCAAAGCAGGGGGGTGTATTATACATGGAATTTTTTTCAACATGGGTCCTGTAGTCGAGCATGGTCGGCAGGCCGTCCGGGATCAGTTTCAGCATGTCGTCGCGTACAATAACCATGCACACTCCGGCCGGGCCGATGTTTTTCTGCGCGCCCACGTAAATCAGGCCGAATTTCGACATGTCAATCGGCCTGCACATAAAATCCGAGGACATGTCAGCCACCAGGGGAACATTGCCTGTGTCCGGAAATTTGTCCCACTGGGTGCCCTTGATCGTGTTGTTTGAGGTTATATGTACGTAAGCCGCATCCCGGGTAAATGAGAATTCCTTCGGGATGTAGGTGAAGTCACGGTCTTCCGAGGAGGCGGCCACGTTGTAGTTTTTCTTCTGGATATCGGCTTCCTTGATGGCTTTCGTGGACCATGTTCCGGTGTTGATGTAATCGGCTGTGCGGCCCTGGCCGAGAAAATTCATGGGCACCATTGCAAATTGAAGGCTCGCCCCGCCCTGAAGGAAGAGCACGTGATAGTCGTCTCCGATACCGAGGAGCCTTTTTGCCCGTGCAGCAGCGTCGTTTATGACGTTGTCGAAATCTTTTGACCTGTGGCTGATTTCCAGGATGGACATGCAACAGTTCTGGAAATCCACCACATTTGCCTGGAGCTCCCTTAAAACCGGCTCAGGCAGTGCGGCAGGTCCGGCATTGAAGTTGCAAATTCGATTTTCAGCCATATTTGTTCTCCTTTTGCTTTGGGATTAAATGCCTGCAGGTACCTGTAAATTGATAACTATCCCATGATGTTAATAAAATGTCAATGTTTTTAATTGTCCTGATGCTCTAAACAAGCTTTTTAAGCCGTAAGAGGCTAAAGATTGCCTGAAGCCTAAATTGAGATGAAAATAAATACGGCAGACATATAGCATGATTATTGACATTACAGGTTATATCTCTTAAAAGAAAAGACTCAGGCCGGGGACTACCATCCCGCAAAAACAACAGGCGATGTAAGTAGCTTTTTACGGTGACACTATATTTAACCGGAGAGGAATTACCATGGAAATACTTGCATATCCTTCGGAGCGTGCAGAGGAGCGGATCGGAAAAATCCTGTCCCGGACAATGGATTATACTGCGGAGGATTATGAAAAAGTCCTGGCCATGGTCGGGGATGTACGTTGCCGGGGGGATGAAGCACTTATTGAATATACAAGGCGTTTTGACTCCCCTGCAATGACACAGGAATTGATCCGGGCAACCGATGATGAAATGGAGAAGGCTTTAAGAAGCGTACAGCCTGAGTTTTTAACCGCACTGAACCGTGCGGTTGCTCAGATTGACGCTTTTCACCGCAGACAGGTGCGAAATTCCTGGATCAGCACCGACCGGCATGGTGTTGTGCTCGGCCAGCTTGTAAATCCTGTGGAGGCAGCCGGGATATACGTGCCCGGTGCAAAGGGGGGTACCACTCCGCTGGTTTCCTCCGTGTTAATGGGGGCAATTCCGGCGGCAATTGCGGGTGTATCAAGGTTGGCCATGGTAACCCCGCCGATGGAGGACTGCTCGGTAAATGCGCATCTTCTTGCCGCCGCAAAGGCTGCAGGGGTAAACGAGGTATATAAAATAGGCAGTGCCTGGGCTGTTGCCGCGCTGGCCTATGGAACCGAGACCGTTTCACCCGTGGATGTGATCGCGGGGCCCGGAAATATTTATGTCACTCTGGCCAAAAAGATCGTATCCGGCAAAGTGGGTATAGACATGATTGCCGGGCCGAGCGAGATCCTTGTGATAGCAGATGAGACGGCGGATCCGGCTTGCATCGCGGCGGATCTTTTGTCCCAGGCCGAGCACGATGTCCTGTCTTCAGCAGTACTGATTTCGGTATCAAGCGCTTTTGCAGAAGAGGTGCAAAAAGAAATCGACTCCCAGCTTGCAGATCTGCCACGCAGGGATATTGCGATGCGTTCCCTTGATGATTATGGTGGGTTTTTTACGGTTCCTGACATGGAGACTGCAATGGCGCTTGCCAACAGGGTCGCCCCGGAGCATCTCGAACTTCAGGTAAAGGATCCGTTTGCGTGGCTTTCTCTGGTCAAAAATGCGGGAGCAGTTTTTCTGGGCGGCTACAGTCCGGAACCGGTGGGAGATTATGTGGCAGGGCCCAATCATGTGCTTCCCACCGGAGGGACGGCCAGGTTTTCATCCGCGCTTTCCGTGGACTGTTTTGTAAAGCAGACTTCCGTTGTATATTATTCAAAAGAGGCGTTTTTGGATGAAGCCGACGATGTTATCCGCCTGGCTGAAACCGAAGGATTGTCGGCACATGCGGGATCTGTTAAAAAGCGTCTTCCGAAGTCTTGACAAAGCGCTGGAGAGGTTATATTTTATAATTTTGAGAAATGTCTCAAAAAGAGGAGAAAAATGGGCAGACCTCACAAAAAAAGAAAGGTGGTATACAATCCGAATGTCAGCTACTTCAAGCCCCGCGGTATTCCAATGAAGGATCTTTCCGAGTCGCGCCTTACGGTGGATGAATGCGAGGCTATACGGTTGGCCGACTACGAAGGGCTCTCCCACGAAGAGGCGGGTGAAATGATGGGCGTTTCCAGGGCTACCTTCGGCAGGATTATAGAGCAGGCCCGCAGGGTGGTTTCAGACGCCTTGATAAACGGCAAGGCAATCCGCATCGAAGGGGGCGAGTACCAGTTTGTGGAAGCCGAGCGCAGGTTCGCCTGCAAAGTGTGCAACTATCAGTGGGTTGAGCCTTGCGGAACCGGAAGACCCGTAAATTGCCCCGAATGCGGAAGACCGGATGTGGGAAGACTCGGGGCCAGGGAGGGCAGGCTCTGTTAGAAGGCTTTTGTCGGGTTCTTCAGGGCTTTTTATAGGATTAAACAATATCATTGATATAAGGAGTGTGCAACAATGACAGGAAGTCAGCAGGGAGGATGCAGCGCGCAAAGCGCCCAGCAGAAACAGCAGCAGGAGGAGCAGGAGAAATCGCTGAAGGAAACCCTTGGCCGGATCAAGCATAAATTTCTGGTTATGAGCGGCAAGGGCGGAGTTGGAAAAACCAGCGTATCAGTAAACCTTGCCCTGGCTTTGGCTGAAAAAGGCTACAAGGTCGGCATAATGGACGTGGATGTCCATGGTCCGGACGTGCCCGGAATGCTCGGCCTTACCGGACTGCTCGCAGGCGACGGAAATAAGCTTTCCCCCATGCGGTATTCAGACAATCTGGCCGTAATATCAATTGAGGGATTGATGCCGGATAAAGATTCCGCTGTTATATGGCGGGGGCCGCTGAAACATTCGGCAATAACTCAATTCGTATCAGACGTGGACTGGGGGGAGCTTGATTTTCTGATCGTGGATTCACCCCCGGGCACCGGCGATGAACCCATGAGTGTGGCCCAGACCGTGGAAGGAGCTCAGGCCATTTTGGTTACGACTCCGCAGGAGGTGGCTCTTTCCGATGTGCGCAAATCCATAAACTTCTGCAATAAGGTTCAGATGTCTGTATTCGGGCTGATTGAAAACATGAGCGGTTATAAATGTCCTCATTGCGGAGAAACAATTGACCTGTTTGGTACAGGCGGCGGGGAAAAGACCGCAGAGCAGTTCGGGGTGACGTTTTTGGGCCGCATCCCGTTTGATCAGCATCTGGTAAAAGCCGGAGATTCCGGGCAGTCCTATATGAAGGCCTATGCGGATTCGCCGGCTACAAAGGCATTTGAAAAGATAGCGGAACGAATGGCCAAACTGATAAACGAATAAGCATAATTTTTTCTACTGTTCCCGGCCCAGTTCGTTTAATACCAGCGTAATGGGCCGGGCGTCCTCGCTTTGACCTGAATAGCGGATCGGCCCCGGGCGGCGGTAGCAGTCAGGGCCGGGATGTGCAGCCAGCCATTTTTCGCGCATTGCGGAAAAAACCCGGAAGGCCGGGGATTCAATATCAACCAGGGATTTTTCCAGTACCAGGGCAAGTCTCCCTTTCCGCTCCTCAATGTGCATAAGGGGGGCTATGGGTATGCCCAGGGGTTCCCACTGCTCAAATGTTTTTTCAAGGTTTTTGATTGCTGCCATCTGGCCTGTGGAGCCGCCGACAATCAGAGAAAATACCGTGCGCCCCAGGTTGTAGGTATAGGTGCAGTCAAACCAGGTGGGATCGTTTCCCCTTCCGTCATATCCGTAGAAATGGTTCTGAGTCTTGAACCTGGGAACAGATGCCTTATATATTTTTTCAACCGCTGCGGGTACATCATTATCCTCTTTTATAATTCCTTCCCTGACCAGCGTCTGCTTAAGCGTTTTTACTGAGACCACCGATTCAGTGACCAGAAGAAAACGCTCATCGGTGTAAAAGTTCTTAAAGAGAGCTTTCCCGTAAAGTTCCGGGTCCAGGCCGCCTTTTTCCATGGTTTGGAAATACCAGTCCCTTTCGATCCCCACCTTGTAGGTGCCTCTTTCTTCGAGGATCTTGAGATAATCCTTTACCAGCCCCATAATCACCTTGTCTGTTTCCACCTGTGAGAACTGAAAATTACCGTGACTGTCGCGCTCTGTTAAAAGACCTTCCTGAAAAAAAGGCGGCAATACGTTAAACAGGTCATCGTCCCTGGTATTCCAGACCGAAAATGTATGATTCTCCCTTGCCATTCTGGCCATACGCCGCAGGTATTCAAGCTTGTCGTCCAGGGTGGGGAAATTTGAATGAAAATCCGTGTCATGGGTTTCATTGTAGTCTGCTATAATGGTATTGAGTTTAATTATAAATACTTGTATTTCATTTATAAATTCAAGCAACCCTTCCGGCATTACTATTACGCCGTAATTTTTGCCGGCTGCTGCCCGCTTGACAATGCCGTCGCAGATCAGGCGGGAAACGTGCCGTAAGGTCATGCCGTAGGCGGTATAATCCACGGTGCCTTGTTCGTTTGCTTTTTTTATCCGCTCTTCATCAACAAAATCCGCAATCTCCTCTCCTATTAGTGTAATGTTGGGATGAACCTGCAGGGCGGTTTCCAGGGCAAGATGGCTGGCCACACGTCCCATGACTTTGCATACATGCCAGTACTTTACATCAGAGCTGCAGTCTGTGCACAGGTTGCTGATGTTGTGGGAAAAAGCTCTTGCAGCCGTATGGAATCCGAATGATACTGCGCAAAGGATCTCGCTGTTTTTGTCGCGTACCTGTATATCCCCGTCTATGGTTTTAGGCACCCCGATAACCTGGATGCCGTCGTTATAGAGCTCCTGGGCCAGAAATGCTGCGTTTGTATTGGAATCATCACCGCCTACAATTACCAGAGCGTCCAGATTTAGACTGCGGCATGTCTTTCTTGCGCGTTCCATTTTTCCGGGTGTGTCGATCTTGGTCCTCCCTGTGCCGATCATGGTAAAGCCTCCGAGGTTGCGGAATGAATTAACCTTTTGTTCTGTAATTTCAGTGTAGTTGGTTTCAAGTATCCCGTCCGGGCCCAGCAAAAATCCAAAAAGGCGGCTTTCAGGGTTTACTTCGCGCATGGCGTCAAACACGCCGGCAATCACGTTATGTCCTCCCGGGGCAGGCCCCCCGGAAAATACGATGCCGACGATCACAGGGCGGTTACAGGGCTTTTGAGTGTCAGGAGGGCCGTCACATCCGGTAATTCTCTGTACGGGATTGTTTATTATATCCGGCAGCTTTTCCCTGGCAGAAGGGTGAATCTGAAACTTATAGGCGGCATCCGGTTCAAGGTGTGTGTAAGAAGAGGTAAAAGCTCTGCACAGGGGAGGTACAAACCCGAGCCGTTCGGTTAGGGCTTGATTGATGTTTACTGTGGCTTTTTTTACCTCCGGGTTCGAAAGGAACTCAGAGCTGGTCGACGTGTTTTTTTCGGTCATATTGTTTTTTTCCGTGCTGCTTTGGTTAAGAGTCAGTCCGGCGCGAATTCCTGGTTTTTGTACGGTCCGGCGTTTGAAAACAGACCGCAGATAAAATGAGTATATCCACGGCCGCATTTGTGTCAAGCAAATCGTTTATTGCAAAATTTGAAACAATGCTTCAGCGGGATTATCTTAATAATAATTGTACATGAAATTGCGCAGGGATGCAGCGCAACGCAGATATAGGACTTTTTACTTTGCCATCAATCATTAAAAGAGGAGAAACAGAAATGGAAAAGAAGAATCTTAAGGAGTATTTCGAGCAGACAGAGGGGACGGGGGTTATGGCCACATCGGGCGCGGACGGACTTGTGAATGCGGCCGTATATGCAAGGCCTCATATACTCGATGACGGATCTGCAGCCATGGTAATGAGAAACCGGCTAACCAGGAAAAACCTTCTGGAAAATCCATCCGCGGCCTATCTGTTTATCGAGCAGGGGCCGGGGTACAAAGGGTGCAGGCTGTATCTTACAAAGACGGGCGAGGATGCCGATCCCG
This sequence comes from Desulfobacterales bacterium, assembly GCA_046540355.1. GTDB lineage: Bacteria > Desulfobacterota > Desulfobacteria > Desulfobacterales > Desulfosalsimonadaceae > Desulfosalsimonas. The sequence goes on along the minus strand of JBKHFD010000056.1, from coordinate 1,700 downwards.
AGCGTATCCGGGGATTAAGGAGGCGGTGCCCCACCACAGATACGGATCCGGATAAAACGGAGTTATACCTGGCTATTTTCAGGGTTGACAAGGTGCTGCCGCTTGTGGGTTCGGAAAAACAGGAAAAATAAAAGAAAGGTGTAATAATGAAAAAGTGGAGATGCACTGTTTGCAACTATATTCATGAAGGTGAAAAACCCCCGGAGAAATGCCCTGTTTGCGGAGCGGATAAGAGCAAGTTCGTTGAAGTCTCAGATGAGGAGGCAAAACAGATCCAGGAGGCAAAGAGTGAAAAGCAGCTGGAGAGGGAAAAAGCCGCCCTGGAAAATCCGGGCAGTAATTCAGGAGACAGGCGGTCTGGTGCGGACGCTTACTCCGGCAGCCCCGGAACCCGGCCGTCGAAATTGGTTGATTTTATAAATGAGCAGATGGTCAGGCATCATGCTCATCCTTTATCCGTTCATATCCCAAACGGTGTTTTGCCGGTCGCAGTGCTTTTTATCCTGCTTGCAATCGTTTTTTCCTCCGGGACACTGGCCACCGCGGCATTTTACAACAGCGTAGTTGTGCTGCTCTCCATGCCGGTGGTAATTTATTCAGGATATAATGCCTGGCAGCGCAAGTACGGGGGGCATCTTTCCACTCTGTTTATTATAAAAATAACAGCTGCGGCGGTGGTTGTAGTTACCTGTCTTTTGGCAGTAATCTGGTATATTTTTAATCCGGGTATGCTTGTCGGTGAAGCGAGTACCGGCAGCAGGGCCGGTTTTTTGCTGCTTAACCTGGTCATGCTTGCAGCAGCGGTTATTGCGGGGTTTATAGGCGGGAAACTGGTATTTAAGGACTAAGGATTTCTCGGCCCGGGCCCTGGTTTGGTTATTATTCCGGCAGCCAGGGCTCTATTTTTTCCGGGTTTTCATTGATCCATTCAACCGCGCTTTCGTATGGTTTGCCGCTTTGCTGGATCATGCCCATGACCTGGTTGATATCTTCTATTTCCCAGGAAAAATTATCTAAAAATTCATAGAGTTCAGGTTGCTCGTCTTCCAGATTTTTTCTGACCACCGTATGGATAGCCTCTGATCCGCCAAATACGTCCTTTGGATCTTCAAGGTACTTTAAGTCCCATCTGGCAAATTTCCAGTGAGGGGTCCAGCCGGTTACAACAACCCACTGTTTTTCATCAATCTTTTTTTTCAGGGCGGTGCTCATTACCGCGCCGCTCCCGGGGACAAGTTCCATGTCCTCAAGTCCATATGCTTCTATGGCGTCTTTTGCAGCCAGCATAATGCCGGCTCCGGGATCAATTCCGATTATTTTGTTGTCAAAATTTTCAGCGTGGCTGCTGAGCTGCTCTATGGAGTCTATCTCTACATATTGCGGGACTACCAAACCTACTTTTGTACCTTCCAGGTTGGGACCAAGATCAACTACATTTTCGCCGGCCTTTGCATAATATGTCCTGTGGAGGCTCGGCAGCCAGGCACATACAAATCCGTCGGCATTTCCGGAGGCTGTTGTCTGCCATAAAGCCGGGGCGCTGACCGGTTTGAGGGTGCATTCGTAGCCCATTTTTTCTTCCAGCACCGCTTTTACCACATGCGATGTAGCCGTAGCACTGGCCCATTCCACGTATACGATTTCCGCTTTTTTTTCCTGGCCCTCTGCCCGGGAGCCGGCAGACAGCGGCAGGACCCCAA
>JBKHFD010000055.1:0-13053 GCA_046540355.1 Desulfobacterales bacterium | reverse complement strand
AGGTGGCAAAAGCCGTGGGGGAAGGCTGTATTGCTGGATTGGAAGCCGCGGCTTATGCAAGTAAGCAAAGAGACACCGAGCGAGGTTAGGGAGATTCAAGCACCATAGAATGCCACCTGTTCTAGATCCTCTTTTGTCAATTCACGCGCCTCCAGGCATCGAATAAAAACCGGACAAATAAAGCATTTTTATTTAATTAGTATCAATGCCGGTGGTGTCTGCCGGGAAAAATTCTTGACTGTGGGTGCCGGTAAATACCAACTTTTGGACCCATGCCGGAAATCCGGAGAGTTTATTCTCAAACACCCGCAGGCCGAACGGAAGCAGCTCCCGCAGGCCGTCGGTTTCAATGTGAATTCGCTGCGCAGAGCCGGAATTGTTCGCAATGATGTCGAGCAATTCCATGGCCGCGGTTCCGTCAAAATCGCCGCTCAGCTTCAGGCGCAGGACGTCTCCGCTTACACGGCGGGCAATGCGAAAGTTGTCTGCCATATAAAATTCTCCTGTATTTCTGATCCGCTAGATCGGCTCTCCGCATCTGTCGCAGAAAAGGATCATATTTTCTTCCATGTTTCCCTGCTGCGTGACTATGCGTTTCGGTATAACCGCGCCCCATTCCGCATCTGTCATGCAGGCGACACAGATAACGCCGTCATTGGCACGAATCCCAACCATTTCTTCTCTTTGAACGATCATTTTTTCCCCTTAGCATTCAGTGCCATTCCCCGGGCTTTCCGGTCGGTTTGCATCCGCTTGCCGCCCGGCGAATCGATTGTTATTCAACTATCAAGATAACTGTAATCCACGGATTGTCTGTAGGATGTTTATCGGTTTTTTGTGTCAGATACTGTCTTACATGTCTTGCCGCAATATGCATTAAAATCGCTGTGACGCCGGCCCTGTTTTCGGGCTGGAGCATAATTTTTTTTGACGGCGCAAAATATGACAGTAATATTTTATCTTAATTGTACCATGGGACGGCATGATGGGCGGCTGGGGTTGGATGGGCATGATTTTCAGCCTGCTGATTCTGGTCTTGGTTGTTGCCGCCCTGATACCGGCTATACGATGGATGCTGCAGGTGCCCTGTCCCGGGAATACATGTTCGCTATTACCAGGAGGAGTATCAAATGACAAAAGATCCGGTTTGCGGCATGGAGATTGACGAGCGACAAGCCCGGCATAAGTTCAGCTATATGGGAAAGCCATATTATTTTTGTAGCCGGGAGTGTCGGGAGGCGTTTTCCGTCGGCCCGGACAAGTATCTTGCCCAAAGTCCCATTGAAACACGCACTTCCCGTAAAATTGTCGTAGTAGGAACCGGCCAGGTTGGAGCAACATTTGCTTTTGCCTTGATGACAACGGGCATGGCCTCCGAGATAGTGCTAATCGACAGTAACCGGGCAATCGCCGAAGGCCATGCCATGGACATGAATCACGGTATGCCTTTTGTGCAGCCCACCAAAATAAATCCGGGAACTTATGAAGACTGCCAGGGCGCCGATATAGTGGTCATTACTGCGGGCGCAGCCCAGAAACCCGGGGAAACCCGTCTGGATTTGGTCCGCAAGAATACGGAAATTTTTAAAAACATCATCCCCGAAATCGTAAGGCAAGATCCGGGCATACTGCTGATTGTGTCAAATCCCGTCGATATTTTGACCTATGTGGCGCTCCGCATCTCCGGGTTTTCCATGAATCGGGTTCTCGGTTCGGGGACCGTGCTCGATACAGCCAGATTCCGGTACCTTTTGAGCCGTCATTGCGGGGTGGACGCCAGGAATGTTCAGGCCTTTGTGGCAGGCGAACACGGCGACACGGAAGTGCCTGTCTGGAGCCAGGTCAATATTGCGGGCATGAACTTTGATCAGTATTGCGCGATGAGCGGGTTAGCATGTCAAAAAGAAGATCAGCAACTGCTGTTCAATCAAGTCAAACAGGCCGCATATGAAATCATAAATCGAAAAGGCTATACCAATCATGCCATAGCCCTGGGTCTTATTCAGATTCTAAGCAGCATCCTCCGCGGTGAAAACAGCGTACTCACGGTTTCAAGCTTGATCGACGGATATTACGACACAGGTGACGTCTGCATGAGTCTTCCTGCGGTGCTTAATCAAAACGGCATCCAGCGCCAGCTCTTCATGGAACTCAGCGATGAGGAAATCAGCTTATTCCGGCATTCAGCAAAAACTCTAAAAGAAGTAATCGCACAGATCGACATTTAAGGTTAAATTTTTTAGTGCAGACAACCATGACCTCCTATCAGAGCAACTTCTTGAAATTGATATAGATTGCAGCAACCTGGTCTTTATCAAAACCCATTATACCCCTTATCAGGTGCCTACTACAATAACATTATTCAGTGTGCCGTAATCATTGTCACAGCAGTTGGGATTCGAGGGGTCAAGCGACCAGCTGCCGTCAATCTTAAACTTGTATTCATACCGGTTCGGATGCAACATAATTGTTTTTTCCCAGAATCCGCCAGGCTTTCGTCTTAAAATATGTTTTCGTGCATTCCATCCGTTGAAATCGCCCCCGATACAGACATCCGAGGCCTCCGGGGCGCTCAGCCGGAAAATAATTCTTTTCCTTCCTTTGTTGGCATTCATAATCATCCTCTCCTTTTTTGCTTTTATCTTCTATGGAATCGCATTGTTATTGACGGCCTGCCTGTAATTTTCCCAAAATCCATTCCTGCGGCGCTCAATCTGTTCCGGCCTCAGCCCGCAATGATACATCCATTTGACAGCCCGATTTTTATAACCCACTTTTTCCGCGCCGGGAAAATTAGAAAATATTAGTTTTCTGGCTCTACTGACCAGAAGGGCCTTTCTCAACCGGATAACCCCTTTTTTCCCACGCTGCAAATCCCCCATCCAAAGCCATAACTTGCTTGAAGCCTTTTTCCAAAAATTCGGCCGCCATACCTGCGGACGTGTTCTCATGCTGTCAATTGCAGTAAAAGATTATTTCCTGCTCCTTTGACAGCTCAGGTAGCCTGTCCTCGAATTCACTCTGCAAAAACGAGCCTTTTATTTGCATGCCTTTGCATTTGTTGTCATCCTTATAGGCACAGACGACTATTGCAATTCCGCTATCCATTTTGGCTTTGGCAGCTTCCGGTGTAATGCGCTGAACACTTTGTTTATCAACCATATTAATCCTCTTTTATTTTTAGATGGCAAGATGTTTTTTTATGGGTTGAAAGATTTCAACAAAAGAATAATTCTTTTATTAAACATATCAAATTATTTTCCGGTATGATCTTCAGGCTGGGGACCGACCCATGGCCTGTATAGAATTCAATGAAAGGAGAAGAAAAATGACACAGTCAGGCGAAGTTTACAAATGTGAGATTTGCGGCAACGTGGTTAATGTTATGCAGCCAGGAGTAGGTGAACTGGTCTGCTGCGGCGAATCCATGCGGCTGTTGAGCCAGGAAGAAGCCCAGGCATATTAAAAGGTATCAAGTATAGACTACAGCCATTTATTTATCCGCCCCTGGGACAGATTCAAGATCCGTCCCAGGGGCATTATTCTTTTCGATTCATATGATAAGTCTCTTGACTATGCTGACCAAATATAAATCTTCTCGGTCCGGAAGTTTGCAAAGGCCGGAAACCAATCAACCGAACTTGTGCCGGACTCCATATCCCCCTCTGGGAAAACGCCATTCGATATTCATGTGGGGGCACCCGATGCGGCAGGATCCGCATTCCAGGCAACCCTCGTAAGCCACGTTGATTCCCCCGTCTTCCCCAAGTGTATAGACTCCGGCCGGACAGAAGTAAAGGCAGGGCTGCTCCCTGCAATCCCGGATGCAAACCTGGGGATTGAGAACCCTCAAATGTGAGGTTGCATCGACCTGGAACCGGTCGAGAAAAAGCTTGTCTTCAATTGTTGTCACTTCACGCTCCTCCAGGCATCGAATAAAAGCCTTATCAGCCGGGATAAAGACATCCTTTGCCGGATCATTCTCCATATCCGGGACTGTTTTTTCTTTTTGTCCATACCGTCCACGGTGAGCATCTCTCTGGCCGCCATGCCGGAGATGGAGGGAAAAATGTCAAAGATCTCCTCCCGGTATTTTTGCATATAGCCTGGAAAACGCCTGTATTTTTTCAGATTTTTCATAACAAAAGACGCCTTGAGCCGGTCTGAATAGGCGGCCAGGATTTTCGAGCTGTAGTCATTATTCTGTATGGCCTCCAAGATGGTTTCAGCTGCAAGCTTTCCTGAAATCATAGCCATGTTCGATCCCTCCCGATGCCGGGCATTAAAAAGCATGCCCGAGTCCCCGGCAATCAGAAAGCCATCCCCGTAAAGCCTCGGCAACTGATCATATCCACCTTCGGGCAACCAGTGGGCCATGTATTCCCGGGGTTCGCCACCCTTGATTAACGGGGCAATCATGGGATGCGCCTTGAAGTCATCTATGAGTTCATACGGTTTGATCCTGAGCCTGGCGAAATCCTCCAGGCTGCCGCCTATAACCAGCGAAATGCTTTTCCGGTTGGTGTAAAGGGCTCCCACCCCGTTCATTCCCCGGGTCACACTTCCCAGGATTTCGATAGTCACCCCATCTTGCGGCGCCACGTTAAAGCGCTCACTGATGGTCTCCTCTGTGAGTTCAATAACTTCCTTAATAGCAAGGGCAACATGGGCCGGTGCTGGTTCAGGACGAAACCCGGTTTGAGCGGCAAGGGGGGAATTGATTCCGTCGGCCAGCAGGACCACCTTGGCCTCGATATCGCCCTGGTCACGGTCGGTTCGCACGCCACGTACCGCGCCGGATTGATCCTTCAACAGATCGGTAACCACCGTCGAGCAGACTACGAGGGCACCTTTCTCAACGGCCTGCCCGGCAAACCAGCGGTCGAACCTGGCCCGTCCCACCGTAAAAACATTGTGGCGACGGCTTTCTTCAAAAATCCGATCCCGATAGCTGAGGCTGTAACCTCCGTGGCTGGACGTGAACCAGAGTTTTGACTCTACAATGTTGCGTTCAACGGGGCAGCCTCGTTCGGCAAAATCCGGAATAATTGCAGCCAGATCATGGCCGTAGAGTACACCTCCGGAAATATTTTTGGCGCCCGGAAACTCCCCTCTTTCAAGGACAACTACGTCAACACCGTTGTCGGCAAGGACACAGGCCGCAGAAACTCCGGCCGGCCCGGCCCCGACGATTGCCACTTCGCACTGTTCAGACATGGTCCTTTTTCCTCGCCTTTACCTGGGAAATGAGTTCCGGCAGAACCTGGGCGTATTCTCCGACGATTCCCACGTCGGCAACCTGAAAAATAGGCGCTTCGGGCTCGCTGTTTACGGCCATGATTCGTTCCGCCCCCTGTATGGCTACCCTGTGCTGGATGGCACCGGAAATGCCCACGGCGATATAGAGGCTGGGTGCAACCGTTTTACCGGTCTGACCCACCTGGCGTTCATAAGGCATGAGACCGGATTCTACCACAGGCCTGGAACATGCAACCACGCCGCCTAGCAGTTCGGCAAGCTCTTCGAGCAAAGAGAAGGCGTCCGGTGAACAGGCCCCTCTTCCGGCGACAACCAGAACCGGGTATTCGGTGATGTCCACGCCTGTCAAGGCATTGTCCGCGATGAAATCGATGCGTTCAGGGATTGGGATCTGCGGTGGAGTCCAATCGTGACGGATCAGTTCCCAATCATGATTTTCCGGCTTGCCGGGCAGCGGAAAAACCTTTGGCCTGACCGTGGACATTTGGGGTCGGTGATTTTCGCAAAAAATAGTAGCCATTATGTTACCGCCAAAGGTGGGCCTCGTCATGAGCATCAGCCCGGTTTCTTCTTCGATGTCAAGACCGGTGCAGTCTGCGGTAAGACCTGTTTCCAGAAGAGTTGCCACGACTCCGGCAAGATCCCTGCCCTGGGCTGTGGCCCCTATGAGCAGAATCTCCGGCCGGATATCAGCCACCAGTTCACTCATGGCTCGGCCATAAAGGTTAGAAACGTATCGCTCCAGAGATTCATGCATAAGCAGGTGGACCTCGTCGCACCCGGCGGCACCGGCCTGGGCGGCCAATTCTTCCGCTTTTGATCCCAAAACAAGGCCGGCGACCCTGGCACCGCGCTTGTTCGCGAGATCCCTGGCCTTGCCGACCAATTCCCAGGAGACAGTGGCTGCACTTGAACCTCGGATCTCGATATAAACCGCTACGATGCCTCCGGAGGCCGGTGTCTTGGTTTTCCTGGTTTCTCTGACCTTTCTCCTTTTTCCACGGTCAAAAGATACCGCTTCAACCGGACAAACATCCGCGCACTTGCCGCATCCCACGCAAACCTCGGGGTCGATATGGGCCACGCCCGCCGGGGAGAGCTCTATCGCCCCTACAGGGCACTCCGCAATGCATATCTGGCAGGCAATACATTTTTCGGAAATAATTTCAGCAACTTCAATGCCTTTTGAATTCCTTGCCATTGCGATCACCCGTCTGAAAGCCCGAGTTTTTCAGCCATGGTCCCGTCGGCCAAAAGTGTCTCTATTCCCTGGCGAACAGCATCTGCCACGCCCTTTTCGGCCGCAAAGCGAGGACCGCTTTCCCGGGGCGGCGGCCCGCCGATTCGCCTGACCCAAGTTGGAGAACCCTTGATGCCAAGCTGATTTATATCCCCGCCAATGGTATCCTTATCCCAGACCTTGATGGTTTTTCGTAAAGAGGCAATCAGGTCGGGCAGAGAGGCGCGTCGGGGTTCGGCAAGCTCGAGCTCAACCGTGAGAAGGGCGGGCAAGCGGCCCTGGAGAACTTCCTGCCCCCTTTCCAGTCTACGTGTAAGCCTGATCCGGTTTTGCCGGGGATCAACGGATTCAATGCTGGTTACATATGAAAATTGGGAATACGCCAGGCGGGTTGCAATACCCGGACCCGTCTGGGCGGTATCGCCGTCAATGGCCTGCTTTCCGCATATTACCAATGCCACTTCGGATTCCTCGTTCAGAGTCAGTATAGCCTGTGCCAGGGTATAGCTTGTGGCCAACGTGTCCGCACCGGCAAAGGCCCGGTCGGAAAGCAGAATGCCGGTGTCAGTTCCCAGGGAAAGAGACTGACGAAGAACACTTTCCGCCTGAGGAGGCCCCATGCAGATGGCAGTTACTCGGCCGCCGTGTTTTTCCTTAAACTGCACCGCCATCTCTACCGCCACAAGGTCATAGGGATTGAGAATCGACTCCACTCCCTCCCTTACAAGAGTATTGGTTTCCGGATCGATTTTCACTTCAGCCGTATCCGGAACCTGTTTCAGGCAGCACACGATGTGCATAGCACCCCCCTTAGGCCTTTTTCCGGGGCAAGACAATCAAACAGATACGGGGTAAAAACACCCGGCGCTTTATCCTTTTTCGATTTCGGCCAGGATAGTTAACCGTCCAAGCCGCTTGATTGCCCGCCACCGCTTTTCTCCATCAATGATCCGGAAAACCGTCCCCTGCTGACAGATCAGGATGGGCTCCAGTTGCCCCTGCCTGAAAATACTCTGCACAAGTTCCTCTACAACGTCATTTTCAATTACCACTCGACGGTTGGGTTCAATGGACTCAATCCTGAAAACGAGGGACATGCTCATCACCTTCTACATGGTGGAACCGAATTTGTTTAGTGAAAAGAATTTTAACCCGAAGGTATCGTGGTTACAGCAACGGGTGAATTTTTAATAACCCGTTCAGCCACGCTTCCAAAAAAGCTGCTGTTTTTGTTTCCTTTTGTCGCCATGATAACCGCGTCCACCTGTTGCCTTTCAATGAAGTCCAGTATTTCCCGTGCCGGGTCTCCGACGGCCACGTGCCGTATAAAGAGGGGACATCCTTCAAGGTGATCACGGCATATCTGATCCAGGCGCTTTGAGGCGCGTTCTTTGAGCTGCTCCTTGAGCCTTTCAATGTGATCTTTTCCGAATTCTCCGTACCAGCCCTCATGATGGGATATATCCTCGATGACATGAAGCACGTGAGTTTCAGCACCGTACTGCCGGGAAAGAGACTGTACGTAAGGAAGGGCGGCTTCTGCCCGGTTTGAAAAGTCAGTTGGCCAGAGTATTTTTCTGATGTTCATTTTAGTATCTCCTGTTTTTTTTGGGAACGGTTTGACCAGGTCCAACCCCCGTTAATTTTCAACTAACAGTCATCCTGTCCACATATTTTACCCAACGGTAGCCGTAGTGGTCCCCGGCCACCAACCTTAACGGAAAACCATGTTTCTGCGGCAACTCCCGGCCATTTACACCATAGGCCACAAAAACCCGGCCGGTCTCGACTTCCTCTATTGGGAACTGTTCACTTTTGTTTAATTTCCCGGACGGCCCTGAGAAGCTCACCCGGGAGGCCTTTGCCCGGCACTCTGCTTTTTTGAGCAGATGTTGCATGTCAACCCCTTGCCATCTCCCATGAAGTGCAAAATATCCTGGACAAATCAACAGGACTTCACGCTCAACCGAAGGCAGGGACATGACATCACGATATGTCAATTCCAATGGATTGTCCACTTCACCTTCCACATGGAGACGCCAGTTGCCGGGATCGATTTCGAAATCACTGAGTCCCATCGTATCGAATTCTGCAAGTGGAGTTATTTCCAGATTACGCGTATCAAGATTGGCCGGATCTTTGTTGATCAACGATTTCATACGCGTATTTTCCGGCAAGACTATTTTTTTTGCCCCGGCATAACCCTTTTGCACCAGGGTATATAAAGGACTGAAAAAGAGTGCAGCTCCGGTCAGCCCTTTAAGGACTGTTTTGAAAAAGCCTCTTCGAGTTTTCATTGAGTATCCTTCTCCTTAGATATTGCATTGCTGCATGGTTTGTAGAACTCATTAAATCGATTCCGGATTTTTTTTGTGTTATACAAAAATATATTGTTTTTTTGGGGCTCGATGTCAAAAAATTTGTCTTTTCCCTTCTGATTTAAATCACAAAAGCTGCGCGGCACTTGAAATTCTCGTATACTTTATCGGTTCGGTTTGAATCAATAAGGTGTGAGCATTCCGGCCTTCAAACTCGCAAATCCAATATTGTTCACCAGGGGCTTTTATACAAAACTGATTGCAGCCGCGGGCAGGGTATTTGGAATGCGCCATTTAAAAAGCTTCCATCACTGTTATGAACCTCCTGCTGACAATTTTACACGTTACTCGAAAATTGCAAAGGGGCAGCCAGAAGTTATTTTTTTTGACACCCGCTAAGAACCTGAATACTTTTGTATAAAACCGAAAACTACGGCACAGCTTATTTAAGTGCCGGTTAATGTATACCGGCTGTTACATTTAAAAACAGGAAATCAACCGGGGGATGTGACATGAAGGTTAGAATCGACTATGATCTTTGTATGGGAGACGGTAATTGCCACAAGGTGTGTCCCGAAGTATTCGATTACGATGATGATCAGATGATAGGCATCGTCAGGGAAGAAACAGTTCCTGCTGAACACGAAGAAAGCGTAGAGAGGGCTGCTGATGAATGCGCCCCGGGCGCTATTGTCTTAGAAAAATAGCACTCGAAATCCCGGAAGGCGGGTTAAGGTTGCCGCTGAATTCAGAAAGGTACTGTACAGGATATGGATGTCAAAGATATACCTGCATTTGTCCGGAAGACAGTTGAGCAGGCAGTTGAGGATTTTAACAGGGATGAGATTAGCGGCTCGGGCAAGGCTTACCATGTCCGCTTTGAAGGCAGTTATGTTTTTGTGGACCGCGACGACGGCATAGGACCGTCACCGGTTTTCCGCCTCGAATATACCGGCGATTTGAGCGACTGGGGATTTGCGATATACAAGTACAGTGCAGACGACTACGACGAAGAGGAAATTTTTTTCCCAGGAGCCGATAAATTGGACGGGACCATTGAAGGAGCCCTTCGGGCAGGCATGAAAGCCTACGGTTAAACATTGGATTCATGCGTCTACTGCGTGGATGCCCACAACCTATAGCCAGGGGCTTCACAAAAAACGAGGCCAAAACCATACTTGAAGACATAGAAGCAACAAACTTGATAGACTAAAAAACCAAAGCGCTGCTTCGTCTATCAGATAGGAAAACAATACCGGCCGGGCCATATTGTCAAGATTGATGCTCTCGTAAAAAGCAATTTACACCGCCGCGGCGGTATTTTTGCAGGAAGGAAACCCTGCGGTCGGGGTCAGTTTTTTCGCTCCTGACCGCAAGCGCTCAATGTCGCTTCAAAAACCGACCCCGACCTTGGGTTTCCTTGGAAGTCTGATTTTAGATGGCGCCGGAAAAAGTTCAAGATCAAGGCTTGCGCAATTTTGAAGAATGCAGCGTACTTAGCCGTACGTGAAATTCTGAAAAATTGCGCGTAACGCAGATATTGGACTTTTTACGGTGCCATCAATTTTAGTTTGCCCGCAAAGATGCCCGGCCCCATTGCTCAATCCTCATGCAGCAAGATGTGGGAAGCTGGTTGTAAAAAATCGATCGCCTATTTTTCAGCTTCTTTTTGAATGGCTACAATCAAGTGACGGCTAAGCTTGTGAAGGCGTTTGGGAATGCCAATAAGTTTTGCCGGAATTAGCATCGGGCCGTAAAAAATTTCAATGCTCTCAAGTTTCACCTTCTCTCCGACCGGCTCAAAAGTAAAGGTATGTTCGGCTTTAACTCCCCATTTTGAACCCACCCAGGTAACAGAACGCCCTTTTTCATAGCTTTTTATCTCCGTTACAATCCGAATAGGAAAACATAACAAATCGAGCTCAAAGGACAGGCAAGTGCCCACCGCGAGACGATCTCCGGTTTCAAACCTGCATTGCCGGCAGACCGGATTCCAGTCGGCCCAGGTTTCAATCCTCGAAAAAACGTCCCAGACTCTTTCCATAGGTGCCCGTATGGTGACGGAGTCCCGAATTATCATGGCGATAGATCTTGCAAAATGTCATTCCGATAAAAAACAGGCTTGACGGGAAAGCACTTGCCCCGGTCCATTTTCTTCTTCTGCAAGCGCGTTGCAGATTGCCTGTTCCATGTCAACAAGCTGCAAGGGGACCAAATCAACGATGCGTTTCTCCCGGCATACAGCGGGTGTCCGCAGCCCCTCGGCCAGTGGAAACACAATACCGGCCGGCACCGGCGTAATCAGGGCTACCCAGTAGGCGGACAAAATTCTGTTAAAAAAGGGAACGCCGACAATATATCGCTTCAATCCTCTTACTCTTGCATACTTTCTCATCAGATCTGCGTAGCTGAGCACCTCAGGTCCGCCGATATCAAATGTGGCATCGGCTGTCTCAGGGGTTTCAAGGCAGCCGGCGAGGTAGTCCAATACATTTTCAACAGCAATTGGCTGGGATTGCGTATAAATCCATTTCGGACAGAGCATGACCGGAAGCCGTTCAACCAGGTATCGGATAATTTCAAATCCAGCCCCGCCTGCACCTATAATCACAGCGGCCCTTAGAATTGTTGCGTCGGCATTGCCGGAAGCAAGGATTTTTCCCACCTCCTGCCGGCTGGCCAGGTGGTGGGAGATGTTGTCGGTGGTCTCTCCCAGGCCTCCCAGATAAATCAACCGGGACAGCCCGGATTGGTCGGCTGCATTGACAAAGTTCTGTGCGGCCGCCCGGTCGCGCTCTTCAAAGGCTTTTCTCTCCCGAAGGCTTTTGCCGCCCATTGAATGAACAAGATAATAGGCAGTGTCAATACCATGCAGAGCGTTTTTCAATGATGAAGGATCTAAGAGGTCTCCGGCAACCACCTCTGGTTCGTTTTCCAGGGGAAAGGGAAGGTTTAGTTTTTCCGGCGGCCGCACCATGCAACGAACAGAATAGCCCATTGCATCGAGTTTATAAAGCAGCCGCTTGCCGATAAAACCAGTGGCGCCGGTAATCAGGATCCGCGGCGGAGAGTTTGCCTTCATTTTTTCCTCTTCCATTAAAGAGACATTATTACCAACTGATACCTGTCTTAATTAATATAGTGTTTGATATGGTTTTCGTCCAAAAGAAGCAGGACAGCGAATAAATTTTACTTTACGGCTTTGTCATTCAATCTTTTCGCGGTGGGCATCTGTCAGGCCGTTTAAAAAGACTGCACTGTCTGCTGTAATTCGGATAAAGACCACGTGCGGATCCCGAATAAAGGCCGCCAGTCCGGGATGGCTGGACAACAGCAGCCCGGCCGCTGCCTCTCTGTCAGTTTCATCTATAATTTCCTCTCCGCTGCCTTCGATGGTCACGGCCTGTGGCTTTGGCGTTTCCCGGGAATCAATGAGAAGGCTGACCCGGGGATTGCGGCTGATGTTTTGAAATTTTCGGGTTTGGCGCTGGGTTACCATGATAAACCGGGAGCAATCCTTTTCGGTGGCATAGGCCATCAGTGAACAGTAAGGCAGCCCGTCGACGGCCGTGGCCAGGACGCAATGCTGTTTGCTCCGGATAAGGGCTTTAATGTCATTCCGCATAACGATTCCTTGAAATGAGTGAAACTGTTTCAACTTCCAATATATAGTTGCAACCGCCTGGACCATGTTTACAATTATAATTAATACAATAAAATGAAGCCAGGAAAAAGGGGCAAAAGCTTAAATTTTTGCCTGAATACATTCAAATGGAAAAGGAGATTTTACAATGGAAGCACAAGATTATTGCAATTCAATGGCAGCAGAACTGACCGCCTGGAAGGCCAAACTGTTTGACGTAATTAGCAGGACCGATAAAATGGGCACTGCGGAAAAGGACAAAGTCTGGGAATACTTCAATGAGATGAAGATCGTAATCCAGGATCTTGAAGACAAGATCGAAACGCTTCGCACGGAATGCCCGTCTGATTGGAGTCCGCAGAAGAAAGAAATCGAGGACGCACATGTGGATATGCGCTCCAAGTACGAAGAAACGCTTGAATATATAGGAAAAGCATCACCTATGTCTGTTCCCGGCTAACGGTTTGGCCACAAATTAAGCGCCTATTCCCACGCCCGCTTTCATCCTTCCGCTCGGGCGTGGGTTTTCAATTTTATCGCCGGCAATGATTTCATGTGACCGGGTTTTTAAGCCGGAGGGACGGGACAAAAAA